>CAZWVO010000169.1:0-5360 GCA_964637535.1 uncultured Flavobacteriaceae bacterium | reverse complement strand
AGCCTATTGTAGGAGAAACCTATCACTTATACAAAAGAAAGAATGGGGAATCCTTTCTTTCACTTATTGCTCCTCACCAATGTACTTTTGAATCTTTAGGGAGTTTTTATTTAAACGCCGAGCAGATTTGGGAAAAAGTAAAAGATAAGGATTGAAAACAGCAAGTTTTCAGAAAACGCCTTCGATCATATCATAGAAATGATGAGGTAAGATTTAGCCTCGTTTGAAGTCATTCTTTGCATACGAACGAACTTCAAACTAGGCAGTTTTAAGCACTGGTGTATATCAAAACACTTAAAAAAAAATCCAGCTATCAAACATTTTCAAAGTCCCATTAAAGGGGCATAGCCTACAATCTGCGCGCTACACGCCAACGAATGCATTGTTATAAATGCCATAGCTTCGTTATTTTGTTGTCATGTTTCTGTATGCTAATCTATTTATAATGCAGTGCTATCTGGCCTAGTTGCCCTACAATTTTTACCGAATCTTTCATTGATAGTTTTGAGTCATCTACGTGTACCCATCTTTTTAGCGGCTGTTCACATATCAACTTCTTTGCATGCTGTTTGCCATAGTGTTTACGCATACGCATGAAAATCTCTACATCAAAAAGCCATTTGGTTATAAATTTCTTTTGAAATACTAAGTTGGCTATTTCACTATCCATAATTTTTGCGCCACATTGGGTATCTTTAAAAGGCATTCCCAAAATGGTTTGAATAATTAAATTGATAGTTTTACTAATTATTTTACGGGCAGATTCTTTAGCTATGTTTGCGCCCATTCGCGCAATTCGGGAGCCACTTACAATTTTAAAATCTGAATTTCCTATCGTCTTTACCAAGTCGTCAAAATCTTTAAAATCGGTAGAAAGGTCGGCATCCAGATAGCCTATATAATCAAAGTCATTGTTTTCGGTTAAATAGTGTACACCTTTGCGTACTGCTTCCGCTTTACCACCGTTCTTTTCACAGTTTAGAATGGAGATGCCATATTCATTGCCATGACGTAATTTTTGCAATACCTCTATGGTTCCGTCGCTACTGCCATCATTTACAAAACAGAAATGATAGCCTACGTTTTTAGTTATAAAATCTTGAAATAAGGCACTAGATAATCGCTTTTCTTCATTGTAACAGGGAATGACAACGCCTACACCAAATTGATGAATTACTTTTGTGTTTGTTGGGTTTTTAGAACTATGTTGGACATATTTATTGCCTAATATTCTATTTATTCTAGCAACCATTTCATCAAGGCTTACGGGCTTTTTCATATAATCATCTATACCCAAATTATAGCTTTCTAGAATGATGTTTTCATTCGTATTCCCTGACATTACTAAAACGGGAATTTCTAATTTTCTAACTATTCTAATGTGTTGAATGACTTGGATTCCTGATAAATCGGGCATATTAATATCCACAATAACCATATCAGGGTCAAAATGGTCAATTGCTGCAATACCCGATTTTCCACTAATGGCGGTTTTCACTTCATAGCCTAAATCGGTTAAACGTTTCTCTACAGATAGTAAAACCAGCTGCTGATCATCAATTGCTAAAATTTTCATAGGTTAAGTTTTAATTGAAATGGTAATTTTTTAATGTTTCTAGGATAAATATACCCTCCATTAGCGGTGTTTTTAAGCCCCTCGTGATGGATGGCTGTTTTCTGTAGATGAATGGTTTAATGTGTTCGATCGTTGGTAGCGAATAAATTATGCAATATATCTACCTTTAAATTGTTTTAATTTCCTACAGATATTAGTTGTGCAACGAACAAATATTTTACTGATTTTAGCACTTGCCATAGGCGTGGCATTTCATGGTGCGAGTATCTTTTTTACATTAGAAAGTACCTATGATGCGCTTATACATTTGTTTTTTGCAGATCATTACGCGCAAAGTTGGTTTGAACCATGGGATTATAGATGGTATACGGGTTTTACAGTACAAGGATACCCCCCTTTAGTACATCAAACTATTGCACTACTTTCCTTTGTTGGAGGATTGAAATTTGGATTATTTACGGTTGCCCTAATTGGTATTTTACTTTTTATAACCGGAGCATACCGATTTGGCCTGCTTATTACAGCTAATCGTAAAATTGCGGGATATACAGCACTCTTAGCTGTATTCTCTTCTACATTTCTAGAAACCTTGCATCTATTTGGACAACTACCCAGTATAATTGGACTCTCACTTTTACTACATGCCTTGCCCGAGATATACAGTTGGTTAAAAACAGGTAAAATACGCTACCTTATAACCAGCTTATCTATTATAGCGGTAACCGTAACATCGCATCATGTTACGCCCATTTTTGGAATGGTCTTTTTTATTTTTCCGTTAATTGGAATGGTTATTATGGATGAAGCTAAAGATAAGGTGAGCCATTACAAAAAAATCACTTTCCTTGTTTTTTGGAAGCAGTTTAAAAAATTATTTTGGCGCATTGTTTCCTTTGGTTTTTCATCCTTAGTGCTTATTATAGTTTGCATATTACCGTATTGGATTAACACCAAGAAAAACCCTATTACCCAGGTTCCTATTCCGCATGGATCTAGAGATAGTTTTTTAGAAGTCACTTCGTCTGGGCTGGTTTTTTTTCTGATTCCCTGGGGCATTCTACTTTTTATTTTACCTTATATCGTTTACCGTTATTTTAGCAAGCGTTATCTCTTTTTTGGTTTATCTTTTTCAATACTAACCCTACTTGGCACAGGAGGTACAACTCCTATTCCTAAGGCATTACTTGGCGAAACAGCTTTTAATATCCTCACCTTAGATCGTTTTACACTTTGGGCAACTATAATGGCTTTACCCATTTTTGGAGAGTTTATGTATCGCTTGATTCAAGGCGATCTAAAACAGGCTTTAGAAAACAAACTGGGCGCCGTGTATCATCGTATTATTGGTGGTGGTTTGGTGGGCGGTCTATTGCTAATGGTTGTGTTTACTATGAGCCTCAACTATTTTAGACCCTCTCAGCCTCAGAAAATAAAGATGTTGTCCATTGTGAATTTCTTGAACCAAGATCATCACGATCAATGGCGCTATCTACCCTTGGGTTTTGGCGACCAAATGGCCTGGCTCTCTGCACAAACGAATGCTATGACCGTAGATGGTAATTACCATTCTGCGCGTAGACTTCCCGAACTAACCACAAGAGCCATTGAACGTTTAGAGAATTCCAAATTTAGAGGCGTTGAGGGTATTGGTTCGCTACAACAGTTTTTAACAGTGCCAGAGAAATACAATCTTAAATACATCTTTTCTAATGATAAATTCTATGACCCTATTTTGTATTTCTGTGGGTGGCAGCGCCTGCAGCAATTAGAAAATGGCATTATGGTCTGGGAAAAACGCAACGTACCTCCCTTACCAAAAATTATTGCGAAAGAAGAGGTGTCAAAATCACTAAAGCTCATGTGGGGTATTATTCCACTACTCACGGTTATTCTCGCATTTATAATCAATATTCAATCAATTTGGTATCGCATCCTAAAAAACAAAAAACTAGCTGATGGTCCTTTTTTAAATTATGCCATCACATACCAGTCATTTTCTCAAAAGCTTATTCGCATTAATCACCTATGGGCACTAGTACTTTTTATTCTCATCGGTTATGGGAGCTACCATTTCTATATAAAGAACACGGCCCAAATTAGCCCAGAAAATGTAGTGATGGCCTATTACGACGCTCTGGATTTTAAAGAATTTGAACGTGCCTACTCCTATACCCTTCCAAATAATGCTATTCCGCTTTCTCAATACATGCTCCAAGTTTCGGTTACTGACGGAATTCTTAGTTCGTACGCAAAGTTAGATGCAATAGATACAGCGATACTTCAGCAATCGGAACATAGTGCACGGGTTAAAGTACAGACCTATTGGATTACACCTTTAGAAAAAATAACGAAAACCTATTACCATACCTTATCCAAACAAAACGATAACTGGTACCTTGAACCAGAAGCTATTGATAATGATCTCCCGCCTAATCAATTAATAAGTACAAACACAACAGGGTTTTTTAATCAAGGTAGGCGTAGGATTACCACCCAACAAACGTATCATGAAGATGTATTAAAACAACCCGTTTTAGAAGTGCTGCATGCCAGATTAGTACAATACCAGGGGAGCTATAGTATCATTGGTGAAATACAAAATGTTGATACTACACCGGCAGATGTCAGTATTATGGCCACATTGTATAATGATGCTGATAAGCCGTTAGCAAATTACAATGCTAAATATCATATGAAACATAAGTTAATGCCTATGGAGACTACAAGTTTTCGTGTCGATTTTGAGGGCATTGCGTGGTCATCCACAAAAGACACCATACCGCCAACTTTTAATCCGGACGAGTTTACGCCCATGAATTTTGAAGAACAGCCCACCAAATTCAATCTGCAATGTGCCGGTAATGTTGCCATCACAGATTTGTATAAACAACTTGCTTTGCAGGGACTAGAGATTCGAAATGGGAAGCTTAGTGGTACCCTTTTCAATTCAGGTGTTCAAGAAGTTACCATACCCCAAATGTTAATATCATACTATGACAAAAATAAGGAGCTACTTTGGGTAGACAACCATTTTCTGCACGAGGGAGTGCGCATCCAGCGCAAACAAAATTTTGAGTATCATACACTAAACTTGGACGGACTACAAGTGATCAATACGAGTTTAGAAAACTGTTTTGTAAACGGCTTACCTAACGCAGATATTTCAGAAAAAATATTCCCAAATAGAAATGCCAATCATGCAAATGAACAGTTGCAAGCAGCTCATGGTAACGGCTTTGAGCACCTTAAAATTGAATTAAACAGCTATATCGGAAATCCCAACTAAGTGAAAAAAAACGGCTACATAGTGTTATTACTTCTTGCATTTTTTGGATGCAATACTCCTCCTGATAACCAAGAACTACCCGATGTTTCATTTGAGTTAGTTGTTTCCAAAAGGGAGTTTGTAGCAGGAGAAGAGATTCATCTTAGGTTTACACGTGATAAAAGGGTAAGTCCTAAACTATGGCTCCAATCTGCATTTGGGAGTACATTAGTTGATCCCTTAATAGAAGAAGACAGTATACTATTTATACTCCCTAAATCAGTTACAACCAAAGCTGGATACACGAACTGGCAACTTATATATGACAAATCCATAGCTTTAAAGGGGGGCATTTCTATTCTTCCAGACCCTACTAAAAAAATCACCCTAGAATCGTATTTAGGGCCAAAGCGTATCACCGCTGGGAAAACAGATTTTTCTATGCTTGTAGTAGCCCCAACAGATGCATATGATAATCCTTTAGCTGATAGTACAGTCATTGATGTTATACATCAATTT
>CAZWVO010000168.1:0-5384 GCA_964637535.1 uncultured Flavobacteriaceae bacterium | reverse complement strand
GAAATAGAGACCGACAAGGCAACTATGGAGTTTGAATCTTTTTATTCTGGGACACTGTTATATATTGGTATTAAAGAAGGAGAATCTGCACCTGTAGATACCGTTTTGGCAGTTATTGGTCCAGAAGGCACCGATGTAAATGCGGTTTTAAATGCTGCACCAGCTTCACAAGTGCAAGCTGCTGATGACGCAGCTAAAGAGGCTGCTGTAACTAAAGAGACTACTGTTTCTGCTCCAGTAGCTGATACGAGTACTAACGGTAAACGTATTTTTGCTTCTCCTTTGGCAAAAAAAATAGCGGCGGATAAAGGAATTTCCTTAGCAGATATTACTGGTACAGGAGATGGTGGTAGAATTACTAAGAAAGATGTAGAAGGGCATGTGCCTTCGCAAGAGGCAACGAAACCTGCCGCTTTAGCGCCTAAGCAAGCTACCACATCTAATGCAATAGCTCCTGTAAACCTTCCAGTTGGAGAGGAAGGAAGTAATGAGGTTAAAAATTCGCAGATGCGAAAAACAATTGCTAAGCGTTTGGCAGAGTCTAAGTTTAGCGCTCCTCATTATTATCTTACAATAGAAGTAGCTATGGATAATGCCAAAGCTTCTAGAGCCGATATTAATCAGTTGCCAGAAACCAAAGTGTCTTTTAATGACATGGTGGTTAAGGCCTGTGCAATGGCATTAAAAAAGCATCCGCAGGTAAATACGCAATGGAAAGGAGATACTACCAGTTATAATCATCATATAAACATTGGAGTGGCAGTAGCTGTAGATGATGGCTTGGTAGTTCCAGTACTTAAATTTACAGACCAGATGAGTCTTACACAGATAGGATCTTCTGTAAAAGATTTAGCTGGAAGAGCAAGAAACAAAAAACTAACTCCGGCAGAAATGGATGGTAGTACATTTACTGTTTCTAACTTAGGAATGTTTGGTATTTTAGAATTTACATCCATTATTAACCAACCTAACTCGGCAATTTTATCAGTAGGTGCTATTGTAGAAAAACCCGTAGTAAGAAATGGTGAAATAGTTGTAGGCAATACCATGAAAGTAACCTTAGCCTGCGATCATAGAACGGTTGATGGTGCTACAGGTGCACAGTTCCTGCAAACACTACGCGCCTTTTTAGAGAATCCAGTAACTATGCTGGCGTAGCTAGCTACAACATACGAATTAAATTTTTAAGAAGCATCCTGTTTAAAGCGGGATGCTTTTTTTATCTTTAGCGTTCACATTAATATGTATAGTATGAGAACAGTATTCAGTTTACTAAGCCTTCTTTTTTATATGAGTTGTGGCTCTACCCAATTAAAGGAAACTCCAGAAGCTGCTATTGGTGGACCAGAAGGACTCAAGGGAAGTATTGCTGAACCCGAAGAAGTAGAATCATCAGAAACGGATAAAAAAGCTGCAAGGACTGCAAAAGTGGTTTCATTTTCTAACGCGGAAGGCGTGGGTGAAATCATGAATTTTTTAGCCTCAGATGAATTGCAGGGAAGAGACTCAGGGAGTGAAGGTATAGCGAAGGCTGCCACCTACATAGAAAATATATTTAAAGAAAATAATGTGGCCCCTTATTTTAAAACCTATAGAGATACCCTGTCTAATTTTGCAAAAACAGCATACAATGTGGTTGGTGTTCTTGAAGGAACAGATCCTGTTTTAAAAAATGAATTTGTTCTTATTGGAGCGCATTATGATCATATTGGATTGATAAAAAATGACAATGGAGATGCTATTGCTAACGGCGCTAATGATAACGCTTCTGGAACTACTACTGTTTTGGAGTTGGCACGTTATTTTGGAAACGCTAAAACCAATAAACGCAGTATTATTTTTGCACTTTTTAGTGCAGAAGAAAAGGGGCTTCTAGGATCTGACCACCTAGCAAAAAAATTAAAGGCGCAAGATTTGAATTTGTACACCATGCTTAATTTTGAAATGGTAGGTGTGCCGCTAAAAGGGAAAGACTACTTTATGTATATCACCGGTTATGATAAATCTAATTTAGCAGAAGTAAGTAACTCGTATAGTGCAGAAAAACTGATAGGGTTTCTGCCAACTGCTAAGGGGTATAACTTATTTCAACGATCAGATAATTACCCCTTCCACACGCAATTTAATGTTCCCTCTCATACCTATTGTACTTTTGATTTTACTAATTTTGACCATTACCACGGAGTAGATGATGAGGTAGCGTTGATGGATTTTGAGCATATGGCAACCGTAGTAAACAAATCTATTCCGATGTTAGAAGGCATACTTAATGCTTCTGAGAAGGAAATTAAATACTAGTTAATGGCGTATGTTATTATTACAGGCGCGAGTAGGGGTGTAGGCTATGAGTTAGCACAGCTAATGGCTGATGATGGTCATAAGGTCTTGGCGCTTTCTAGAAATGCAACGCCTACTAGGGCGTTGAATCATACTAATATTACTGCTTTCCCTTTTGATATTACGAGCTCAGAAGATCTAAAAAAGCTAGTAGCTTTTTTAGATGACAACCAAATCACAGTAGATATCCTAGTTAATAATGCAGGGCTATTACTCAACAAACCTTTTATGGCCACCTCTGCGGAGGAGTTTAAGACTGTTTATGAGGTCAATGTTTTTGGGGTTGCTAATATCACCCAAATAGTGTTGCCTAAAATGCCAAAAAATGGGCATGTCCTACCATAAGCTCTATGGGAGGTATTCAGGGAAGTGCAAAATTCCCTGGACTGTCGGCGTATAGTTCTAGCAAAGGAGCAGTAATTACTTTGTCAGAATTATGGGCAGAGGAGTTTAAGGAAACCGGACCCTCTTTTAATGTTTTGGCCTTAGGAGCGGTACAAACCGAAATGCTAGAAGAAGCTTTTCCAGGATATAAAGCACCAGTAACTGCCTTAGAAATGGCAAGTTATATTAAAGATTTTGCGCTAACCGGGCATACGCATTATAATGGTAAAGTGCTACAGGTATCTAGTAGTACGCCTTAATCATTGTATAAACGAACCTGTTTTATATACAAGTCGTTTTGAGCTCCATCAATCTTAAATTCAACGTCTAAACCAAAATTTTCATAGGATTTAAACGTCGATGTATGCTTGTAGAAATAGCGTTTTATATGTTCTAAGGAATTGCTTAAGTCCCTAATTTCTGTAGCTTTCATTACCAAGTTCCCTTCATTTAAGCTAGAAGTAGTAATAATGTCCACAGTGTTTTTGTATAAGTCATAGGTATTTTCTGGGTAACAAATAAATTGATCACTAATTATCCCTGGTTCTGGTTTTACTACACTTACTTCCCCTAATTGCGCATTAATTACAAAACCTTGACCGTCTGGTCTGTATATGTTTTTGGTTATGGCAACACCGTTAACCCGTTCATTAGGGAAAGAACGATGTACCAGAATTCCCATATAGGTGGCGGTGTGATCTATATTGTAGTAACTGCGCTCTAAAAAAGCTTCGTAAGACCATAAGCTGGCCCATACTTTTTGTATTGCTTTAGCTATAGTTTTTTTGGGATGATCAACAATGCCTGTTTTGGAAGTGTATAAACCAGCTCCGGAAAACCCTTTAGCATCTTCAGCATTTGTAGAAGATCTAAAACGCATACGTTTATAGGAACCTTTGGCTGTAATTTTATGGCGAACCAAGGAATCTAAATGTGCATCTAAAGGATGTTTTTTAATTCGATTGCGTATCCTTTTTAAATATTTTTGAAGCGTGTCTTTTTGAGTTGTAATCTTTGGTAGAGACAACAGTTGTGTTATCAGGGAATCTGCTCCACTCTGTAATATATGTTGTTGGTAAAAGTAGAACGGAATCGCAAAAGCAGATTCTGGAGTTTTAAAATCAGCCTCTTTGCTTAAAGCTTGCAGCAATGCAAAATTGGCGGCTTTATTTCCAGCATAACGATATGCGTTTCTTTTGAAATTACGGCAATCCACTAAGGAATCAACAGTTAGGTCGTACTTCAGACTAATGGTTCTCTTCTTTTTCTTTTTTGATTTCTTTGGTTTTGCCAAACGAATGTAAAAAGTATCTCTAGTAACCTCATATTGAATATTTTTCCCTTCAAAACTTAGCAGGTGAGTATCGTTAAACGCAGCAGTATAGGCAGAAATAGGAATTTTTCTGTTTTGCCCTAAAATGGTAAGATGACTTAAAGGAGTTTGAAATTCGGCTACCAAAATACCGGCAACTACAGGTAAAAAAAGTGGAGTTTGTTTAAGTACTATAATATCGTTAGGGTCTATTTGATCTATGGCTTTATCCAGATCGGGAACAAATTTTAAGGTTCCTGTTCCTTTGTATTTGCCAATGGGTTGATAACTCGCATTTTTATAAATTTCCGAGGGATATAACAGGGTTAGCTTATTTTGAAACTTTACCGCATTTGCTCTAATTTTGGGCGTATTGGCCAACAGTTTTAGTTCCGATCCCATAAAAGTATTCTTGGCAAGGATTTGGTGTAAGGCAATAAGTTCCGGAATAGTCATTTGGTTTGCCGCTGCTATTTCTATAGCATAAGTGTTTAGGGATCTAAAATAGTTGATGTTCGCCAGTAGATACCTTTGTTTGCCCTTATCGCCGTAATTGTGCTCATTAAAAAAATCCAGATCAACATTATAATTAAGGTGTTTTTTACAGAAGTCGTAGTGTAGCTGATATCTATTTCCGTTAATAAAGTACAATTTTTCTAACTTGATATCATATACTATTTTGACCGCAGAAACTTGACCGTATTTTTGAGTTAATGGAGTATTGCTAAAAGCATCAAATTCCGTTTTTTGACTTAAGGTGTTTAAGGTAGTCTGTGCCCATAAAGGGATAGTTATCGCAGAAACCAAAAAGAAGAATACAATATTTATGTAATGTTTTTGAACGGATAACATATGAAAATGGAAGCTAAGGTTGATCGGATCTTTTAATTAAATACGCTTTTTTAATCGTATCTAATTTCGGAAAACGGTTTAAAAATTCTTTTCTATTAGAATACATAAGCGATAGTTGCTCTCCAGTTGTATCCTCGTAACCGCCATAAATTTGATCTACCACCTCCATACCATTAGTAACAGTTCCAAAAGAAGGAAACCCTTTAACATCCATAAACTGAATAGTATCTAAACGACTATTATTTTCCAGATTAATAAAGAGTTCTGCCACTCTAGAATTTTTTCCACTTCTGGCAAAACTTAAGGTGCCACGTGTATTTCCTTGTAATACGCCTTCATCAACAAGAACTTGTTTCTCCCATTGTCTTGTAATAAGGGTGTCGGTATTTCCAAACTGTGCTACAAAACCCGGAATAACTCTATAAAAAATAGCATGGTCATAATAGTTATGGCTTACCAACTGATAAAAGCGATCTACAGCCAGAGGAGACCATTTACG
>CAZWVO010000167.1:0-5401 GCA_964637535.1 uncultured Flavobacteriaceae bacterium | reverse complement strand
ATTGGTAGCTATTCTATACCCTCTATGATGTAAGGATCGTCCAGAACTATCTAAGGATACATTACAATGCGTTTTTTGAATATGTATATTTAAACGTACATCTGGAAATTTAATATCTACACTAGGGCGCCTTCCATCTGTAGCTCTAAATTTATCTACAATAGCATCTTTAGTCTTTTGAGACACATATAAAGAATGCGTGAATTGTTCAGAATTTACAGTAGTATCTATGGCAAAAGTAGTATCTGGTGTGAGGTATGCTGACCAATCCATATTATAGATTTTTTGATAGAGGTCCATTTCATCTTTCACCGGAAAAGAATGTACAGGTTTAATAATTTTAATAGCCGTTCTGAGGCATAAATTAGCTTTATACATAAACCCTGTATCTCCTTCAAAAGACACACTGCGTACCCCAATTTCTACCTTACCAGCACCAAGGTTTCTAAGTTCCTTAGCCAAAATCTCCTCAAAACCAAACAAGGTTTTGGCCACCATTTTAAAATTATTGTTCATACCAACATAAAAGAATACGGCAAAAATACATTAATTTTACCCTTAGGATTAGGCTACCCACTAAAATAGATGGTAATTTAGTTACTTGCTATTTCTTTTAAGGCGGTATTTATTGAATAAAATAGAACACTTGGAATATAACCCGCGTCCACAAACCCGACAACCACTACAATGATCTTTCTTTTACCTGTGCTTGCCGTACTGTTTAGTTTTACTTTTGTATTGATTGCGAAACCTAAAAACAAGGCTGCCTTTAAATTACTGTTAGCCTTTAGTGGCGCCTTTTTGCTAGCGCTTACCTTATTTGAACTTTTTCCTCAAGTGTATAAGACATTTGAACCAAAAACCATTGGGCTTTTTGTGATGCTAGGAATACTTCTTCAAATTTTTCTTGAAATTTTCTCTAAAGGAGCAGAACATGGTCACATCCATATGAACTCTGAAAAAAAAGCATTTCCATGGCTGCTTTTTATCAGCTTGTCTATTCATGCGCTCATAGAAGGTATTCCAGTAGTTCATAATCACACCATAATTTATGGTATTCTGATACATAAAATTCCTATTGCTATTATTTTAAGTATTTTCTTGTTGAATTCTAAAGTAAAAATAGCCCATGCTATCTTTTTTATGATTTTGTTTTCTCTTATGACTCCCTTAGGAAGCTACCTTGCTAACAATGCAGAAACCATTAAAACCGTGTATGCGCCGTTATCTGCAATTGCAATTGGTGTATTTTTACATATTGCTACTGTTATTTTGTTTGAAAGCTCTGAAGGGCATTCCTTTAACCTAAGAAAAATATTAGCCATTATAGCGGGTATTGGCATTGCATATCTCTTGTAAATGTATAGTAGAGAAGAAGCGAAAAAACTACGCGAAAGCTTTTGGATTGCCTTTGGAAAATCCTACCCAAGAAAATGGATCTTGTATCAAACAAAAATTAAAGGCCTTGCTTTTAAATTTCATTTCGATTCAAAAAAAGCTATTGTTGCCTTAGATATTTCCACTTCGGATTTGGAGCAACGTATGCTCCTTTGGGAAAAACTATTGCGTTTACAACATCTTTTAGTTTCTGAATATCTACCCACAGCTGTTTTTGAAGACATTCATTTTTTGGAGCAGGGAAAAGAAGTATCTAGAATCTATATCGTAAACGAAGGGGTATCTATTCACAATAAAGCTAGTTGGCAAGAAACCATGATTTTTTTTAATGAAAACATGAATCAATTTGAGCTATTTTTTGAAGACTTCAAAGATATTTTAAGTGCTTAAACTGAAGTTTCTATATGAGGGTAAGCATAAAAAAGAAATGTGCTATAGCTCCCCCAAGCACAAAAAAATGCCAGATCAAATGATTGTATGGAATACGTCTAATGACATAAAACAGAACACCAACGGTATACAAGCCCCCTCCAAGAAGAAGTAATTGCAACCCTTTAGAAGGCACATAATCCAAAACGTTATCAAAATCTAGCACCACGAGCCATCCCATAACTAGGTATAGTACTAGGGAAATAAATTCGAACCTTCCGGTAAAAAAAAGCTTTAATACCGTACCTATTAACGCAATACTCCAAACGGTATAAAATATGGTCCAACCATTGCCATTTATCAAGGTAATTAGTGCTACTGGGGTATACGTACCTGCAATTAAAATATAGATACTAATATGATCTAGGATACGCAGCTTCTGTTTAAGCGCTACATTAGAAACCGCATGATACCATGTTGACGCTGTAAACAAGATAATAATAGTAGAGGCATAGGTAATTAAGCTTACGGTAGCATAGGTTGTTTTATGGGTATTGTAATGCAGTAACACAAAAAAGCCAATAATTCCCAACACAATGCCTACTGCATGCGATAGGGCATGCAAGCGTTCTTCATTAGCAGAAGAAGTTTCATTCATCATCTTACTTATACTGTTTGCCGTGTTTTATAACCATGTCTACGTCTTGTAAAAGACTTATGTAGCGAAGTACATCTCCTTCTACAGCAATGATATCTGCATACTTTCCTGGAGTTACGGTACCTACTTCATCTGCTACACCCATCCAAAGTGCTGGCCAATAGGTGGCAGCTCGTATGGCGTACATAGGATCTATGTCAAATTCATTTACCCAAACATCTAGCTCATTCCAAGTAGATTGGCTATGAAATTTCATCGGAATACCGCTGTCTGTACCTACCAATAACACCACACCAGCATCTAACAGCTGTTTAATTTTTGTTTTTAAGGTTGGCTTGCGAGAAGGGGTTAGTTGAAAATAAGGCAGTCTATCGGGGTGTTTAAAACTGTTTCTAATGTCTGTGATTACACTATCTGGGAGGCCCAGGTGCCAAGAATCGTTATCTAACTTTTCTGGATTGTCTCGTACATATTCATAGTTGTAAAGTCCTTCTACGGTTGGGCACCAAAACATAGGGCCTTTGTTCATTTGAGCAGTGCGTTCTTTAATCATTTCCATCACATCATCTGGATAGTTTGGAGCAGAAGAGAGTCCAGTGTGTTCAAAACAATCTACATCTGCAAGAAGGCCTCTTCTAATTTCCTCTGGGCGGTGACCATGGGCAACTACTTTTAAATTATTTTTATGCGCCTCATCTACTACCGCTTTTAATTCTTCCATAGTCATTTGGTCATGATCTATTAACTTAATAACATCTACTCCAGCTTTTGCTAATTTTCTAACTTTCTTTCTTCCATCTTCTGGGCTGCTTACCCCCCATCTAAAGTCCTCCGTTCCAGGATAGGGTTTATGTTGTATAAAGGGGCCAGAAACATAGAGGGTTGCTCCAGGAATTTCGCCATTATTAATAGCGTCTCTTACCGCAATACTCTCTGCTAAGGGAGCTCCTAAATCTCTTGCGCTAGTTACCCCTGACATAAGTAATTGATGTGCAGACGAAGGCATAATAACATCTTTAAATAAAGGAGGGTAGGTTTTATCCCAATATCCATAATCTGCATGCCCATTAATCATGGTATGCACGTGCATATCCCATAGTCCAGGAAGTACAGTCATCCCTTCTGTAGAGATTACTTTAGCATTGGCCGGAATAGGGGTGTTATCCATAGTCCCTACGGATTTTATTTTTTCCCCTTCAATAATGATCACACTATTTTTAATGGGATCAGATCCAAAACCGTCAATTAACGTACCACCAACAAGGGCTTTTATCTTATCATTTTGGCCAAAAGAAAGTGCTGCAAATAGCACAAACAGACAGGAAAGAAGTATTGATTTCATAAGGAGTTAGATTTTCACTAAAGATAAAAATAAAACCTTTGGAAACTAGTACTTTATTCCTAGGGCATCGAAATAAGAAACTGATTTTTTAAAGGCCATTTCCGCTTAAGTGAAAAACGTCTAGCGCTTTAGTCGGGATAATACCAAAAGGGAATACTTATAATCTCTTTGTAATAGATACTATCTTTAAGATGCTCTTTTCGTTTAATTTTTAGTAGGTGTTTCCCTCTAGAAATTCCTTTTAAATCCAGGAAACTTTCATATCCTTTTTGATTTCTCTTGTTCGTGGTGAGCACCAAATGTGTATCGTGTAAGATAGAGTCTACTCGTAATTGATACATCTCTTCCAAGGTGCTGACATAAGTACCCAGCAAACTATCTTTGACCTTATCATCTACTGTCCCTGAAGAAAAAGGCGTATAAAGCCCTCTATTATCTTCTTCAGGTTCTAAATCCTTATTAAAGTAAAATACGTCGTCTTCTACACCAGTTCCATAATCTATAAATACCTGAAGAAATGGATCTGTAATTACTTTGTCGGGTATAGAAGCTAGGTATACAAAATCTTCTTTCTTTTCAATTAAATGATCATAGTTCTTTCTATTGGCTACTAGTTCAGAAGAGTTCGTATCACCATCAATATAATTAGAAGTACTATACCCCATTCCTGTTAAAACTTAGAATAGCAATGTATATGGGCACTATTAAAAAACTTAAACGCCTTCCAAATTTTATATCTAAAAAATTATAAATCATTGGTCGGTACAAAAAAGATAAGGTGAGGTATTTAAATACCCAGTAAAAGGGATAGTATATCCGTGTTGTCCATTTTTTACGTTTTAACCAACCTTGGGTGACAAAATCGATAAAAGTGAGCAATATGCCAATTCCTAGAAAAACGAACAGCGGAATACCTACCCAGAAAGCAAGACTCCAAGGTTCGCTTTCTCCCATCCACTGGCCTATTACTGAAATTAAAAACAAAATAACATACATCCCTAAGAGATAGAATACTAGCACAAAAGTAACTGCAAAAATCACACTGCAATACTGCTCTAACTTAGCTACATAATCATCAAAAGAACCTACATTTTTCTTTAAATTTCTAGTAAACTTGGGACTATATCTAAGGGCTTCATAATCAATTTCTCCGGATACATATCGTAATCCAATTGCGGCTATCCACAGGCCTCTAAGTACTACATGTATTAATAAATTCATGGTTAGGGTAAACCAAGAACCGCCTAAGGCGGAAAAAACAAAAATGGCAAATATATTGGGTTCTTGCTGAATTTCAGCATTAGCAACCTTTATAGGGTCCATAACCAAAAAAAGACCGTAAATAGCAAAACCAGAAATAATAAGTTCTAACTGCCAACTCTCTTGCTGGAGCATATCGAGCCATTTTTTAAATTTCTGATTCTTAGGATCACTACTCATTACAATTGGTTTTGGTTTCTTTTCTGACGCTAATTTAAAATAGCCCCTATTAATCTTCTGTAAATATTGATTTTAGTCTAAAATTTTATTCTTGTAACAATCTCTGGTGGTTTATTGCCAGCATCAAAGCAAGATACTATCTTTGCTCACTTATTACAAGCGCCTAATATATGATTAAAATTACATTACCAGAT
>CAZWVO010000166.1:0-5410 GCA_964637535.1 uncultured Flavobacteriaceae bacterium | reverse complement strand
GTATTGGATTGGGAATTGCTGTGTTTGCTGCAGCTGGTGTAGCTATAGCAGATTTTATCTATACTACGGTAATTAACCCCAATTTTTTTGAAGAATACGAAGCGGCAATGCGAGCCAAAGGAAATACCGAAGAAATACCAGATTGGGGGAGCGGTTTTACGGCGCTTGTAATGTTTATGACAGTCCTAATTATTGGTTTAATTATTTCTCTTATTTCTGCTTTAATTTTACAACGTAAAACAACATAATTATGCAATATAACACCAACACTATTGAAGAATATATCGATCAGCTTCCGGAAGATAGAAAACCGATATTGTCTAAACTAAGAGCGGTTGTTGAACAAAACTTACCAGACGGTTTTAAAGCATGTATTCATTACAAAATGATTGGGTATGTAGTTCCGCATGAATTATACCCAGACGGGTACCACTGTAATCCTAAACTACCGCTCCCTTTTATAAACATAGCTTCGCAAAAAAACTTTGTAGCAGTCTACCATTCTGGGATATATGCAGATAAGGCATTAATGGACTGGTTTGTTAAAGAATATCCAAAACACTGTAAGCGCAAATTAGATATGGGTAAAAGCTGTATCCGTTTTAAATATATGGATGACATTCCTTACGAACTTATTGGAGAATTAGCCACTAAAATGACCGTTAAGGATTGGGTAGAAAAGTATGAGTCTGTGGTAAAGAAATAATACAAACTAACGATAAATGAAAAATAGAGTAACCGGTTTGGGAGGCTTCTTTTTTAAGACCAAAAACCCAGACCAGCTAAAAACATGGTATAAAACCCATCTAGGACTCTCTACAGATCGGTACGGTTGTACCTTTTGGTGGAAAGACAAAGAAGGTAAGGATTGTTCTACCCAATGGAGCCCTATGAATGAAGACACTAGTTATTTTAAACCTAGTGAAAAGCCTTTTATGATGAATTTTAGAGTAGAAAACCTAAAAGAATTACTTCACGTACTGCAAGAAGAAGGAGTTACCGTAGTAGGTGAAATTGAAGAATATGAGTATGGTAAGTTTGGTTGGATACTAGACCCTGAAGGAAACAAGTTAGAACTTTGGGAACCTATTGACGCCGCATTTCTCTGAATTGAAAAAAAATTGTTAATTTTAGCAGTACAAACAATTAATCTAAAAAACCAATCATGACAGAAGAAAATAAGGATTTAGGCGATAAGGCCGATGATTTTGCAGAAGGAGCAAAAGATACCGCAAAAGAATTTGCAGATGGAGCAAAGGAAGCGTTTAGCGATGTGGGAGGCGAGAATAAAAAGATGCTCGTTGGAATTATTGCTATCATTTTAGGATCTCTAGGAATTCATAAGTTTATTCTTGGCTATCAAAAAGAAGGTATTATTCTTTTGGTTGCCTCCGTTGTAGGATACGCAACCTTATGTATCGTTATTGGAAGCTTTATTTTGATGGCAACAGGGATTATAGGTCTTATTGAAGGAATTATTTATCTAACAAAATCAGATGAGGAATTCTACAATACCTACCAAGTAGGTAAAAAACCTTGGTTCTAAAAAAAAACATAAAAAAAGTTGGTTGTTGATAAACCAACTTTTTTTATTCCTTCTATTATCGTAATATTGCAATATGTAAATGTCACTATGGGAACGACCAAGACACAGATTTATACAATAGAACAAAACCAACTAGCTCAAATTTTTAAAGTGCTTGCGCATCCTGGTCGTATTGCCATTCTAGAATACATTAGCAATCAAAAAGATTGTATTTGCAATGATATCGTTGAAGAAATTGGCTTAGCGCAACCCACCATTTCACAGCACCTAAGGGAGCTTCGAAATATTGACCTCATTAAAGGAGAAATAGAAGGTAAAACGGTATGCTATTGCATTAATCTAGAACGGTGGGCATCCATTCAACATCATTTAAACACTTTTTTTAATACCACGAAATTCAATTGCTGTTAAATTCTAACAGCCTTAAAACACATCCTATGCAAACAAGAGAATTTTTATCCCTGTTAGAAGATCACAAAGACAAAAGTCTTGTTTTTGAGTACCGCCCTGGAGAACGGGTGCAACCCAACTATCATATTACCGAGATAAAGAACATTACTGTAGAATCTGTTGATTGTGGAGCAGGGACTGATTTTTGGAAAGAAACTATTGTACAACTTTGGGAAAGTCCAGAAGAAAAGGGTAAGACCCAATATATGAGTGCATTTAAAGCCTTGGGAATTCTAAATAAGGTAGACCGCATGAAAACCATGGAACGCAATGCAGAACTAAAAATAGAGTATAGCAATGCGCATTTTCATACGGCTCAGCTCTTTGTATCAGCATGCGTGCAAAGTGACCATGAAATTATCTTTAAACTTGCTGTAGAAAAAACAGACTGTAAAGCCAAAGAGGCATGTGGTGTTCCTGAAGTATCTGCTTCATCAGAAGCTGCTTGCGCTCCGGGTAGTGGGTGTTGTTAGGCATTTTTAACCAGCAAATCTTATGACTCTTGTAAATACAGTTAGTACACGGAATATGACCCCTGAGGATTGGGATAAGGTTGCTCAAATATATGCAGAAGGTATTGTCACGGGATACGCCACTTTTGAAACTACCGTTCCCAGCTATACCCAATGGGATAAGGCACATTTACCCTTTGGAAGAATTGTGGCTGAAGAAAATGACAACCTACAGGGTTGGGCTGCCTTAGCTTCGGTATCTAGCAGGTGTGTATACGGCGGTGTAGCAGAGGTAAGCGTATATATAGCTGTTAAAAGTAGAGGTAAAGGTGTTGGAAAACTCCTTATGCAAGAGCTAATAAACGCAAGTGAGACTGCTGGTTTATGGACCTTGCAATCTGGCATTTTTCCTGAAAATAAGGCCAGTATTGCCTTGCATAAAAAAGTAGGGTTTAGGTATATTGGAAAACGAGAACGCGTTGGAAAGTTAGCAGGTAGTTGGAAAGACAATCTGCTGTTTGAACGCAGAAGTACCCTAATAGGTGTAGACTAATGAACTCCCTAAAACCCTTGAAATATCATAAAGAAATTGCATCTTTGATGCGTAATTAAAAGGCGTTAAATACGCTACAAATAAATACGATTTTTAAATGAAAAATATACTGGTGTTGTGTACTGGAAACTCCTGCAGAAGTCAAATGGCTCATGGTTACCTCAATACCCTACAAGAGGGAAAGGCCCAAATTTATAGCGCGGGAATTGAAACACATGGGTTAAACCCTGGAGCGGTTCGTATTATGGAAGAAGATGGTATCAGTATTTCTACCCATACTTCTAACCATGTAGATGAATACCAAGATATTACTTGGGATTATATCATTACCGTTTGCGATCATGCCAAAGAAAATTGCCCCTTTATTGCCAGCGAAAATGCTATGCGTCTGCATCATAATTTCTTTGACCCTTCTAAAGTAGTGGGAACTGCAGAAGAAACGCATGCTGCCTTTCTAAAAGCACGAAACGAAATTAAAGATTTTTGTAAACGCTTTATTGAAACCCACCTATAAAACTGGCCTTTGGCTTAAAGCGTAGGTAGTGTAACCCTTAAAACTAGCGTGCTATAGGTTAGATTGTAACGACTTACGCTTATTCGCTATCGTTTTGCAATTTACGCTCCAGTTCTGCTTGGAATTCTTCCATTACGGGTTTTACCGTGCTTTCCGGAAGATCTGCAATTCGTATATACATTAGGCCATCTACAGAATTATTAAATAAAGGGTCTACATTAAAAGCTACCACTTTAGCGTTTTGTTTAATGTATTTTTTAATAAGTACTGGTAGACGAAGACTTCCTGGCTCTACCTCATCTATTAGGCGATCAAACTTATTTAAATCGGCCTGAGTAGCGTCAAAAACAAATTCTTTGTCGGCATCCTTCAGCTTTACCTTAAAGTCTTTTTTAGGATGTACATACTGTGCTACATAAGGGTCCCAATAGTGTGATTTCATGAACTCTATCATCAGTGATTTCGAAAAATTGGAAAATTGATTACTAATACTAACCCCACCAATAAGGTATTTGTGTTCTGGAAATCTTAAGGTAGTATGCACAATTCCTTTCCAAAGCAAAAACAGCGGCATCGGTTTCTGCTGGTACTCCTTAATAATATAGGCCCGGCCCATTTCTATGGACTGCCGCATCATTACATATAATTCTGGCTCAAATCTAAAGAGGTCTTGCAGGTAAAATCCGTTAATTCCATAGGCCTCAAAAATGGAAGATCCCATTCCCATACGGTAGGCACCAACAATGGCCTTTTCCGCATCGTCCCACAAAAACAGATGATGGTAGTAGGTGTCAAATGCATCTAAATCTATGGCATTATTGGTTCCTTCGCCAATAGCCCTAAAAGTTACCTCGCGTTGCCTACCAATTTCTTTTAAGATAAAAGGCATATCTTTTTCCTTTGCCAGGAATACCTCGTAATTTTTACTTTGCAGTAATCTACAATCTTTTTCGCGCAGCTTCTCAATTTCTCCCTCTATTACTTCGGTTCGCACTGCCGTAGCAATTTTCTTGGGTGCCTTAGGAATTTTCAATGTTCCTGGAACCTTATCAATAAGGCGCTCTTTTTCATAGGCATTAGAGAGAATATATGTTTTCTTTCGCAAGAGTTCTGTAAAATCTTCTAAACTTTCTTGCTCTTTCTGAACCTTTACAGTAATGGGCTGACCAATGCGCACCTTTATTAACCTATTGCGTTGGGTAGTAATCTCAGAAGGAAGCTTGGCCGTTCTAAACACATCGCTAATCTTAGATAAACGATAGAATAATCTACTATTTTTTGCATGAAAATAAATAGGTACTACAGGCACCTCTGCTCGTCGTATAAGTTTTAAAGCCGCCTCCTCCCAGGGTTTATCTACTATGAGTTTTCCATCTCTATAGGTAGACACCTCTCCAGCCGGAAAAATACCAAGAGGATGTCCCGCTCGTAAATGCAGCATAGCACTTTTAAAACCCCCAATACTACTCTTGACCTCTTTATGGTTCTCAAAGGGATTCACAGGCATAATAAAAGGAGCCATTGGCGCAATACGATGTAATAAGAAGTTGGCAATAATCTTAAAATCGGGGCTAGAAGCCAACATCAATTTAAGCAATAGCACACCATCCATACCCCCTAAAGGATGATTAGAAATGGTAATATAGGCCCCATCTTTGGGTAAGCGTCTAAAATCTTCTTCGGGAATTTCAAAGGCTATCTCATAATGCTCTAATACAGCATCTAAAAAGGCAACACCTTCTAAATGTTTATGATCATCATAAAAACGGTTGATGCTAGAAATTTTGGTCACTTTCATGAGCAACCACCCAATAAACGTTCCTAAAAAACCGTACTTATCAACATTAATTGCACTGGCCACCTCTTTTGCGGTAACAAGACTCATAGTCTAAAAT
>CAZWVO010000165.1:0-5413 GCA_964637535.1 uncultured Flavobacteriaceae bacterium | reverse complement strand
ACGAATTACTGACCAAAGCACTAATTACGGCTATAACAAAACCAATGCAAAACACAGTAGGAAACCAGTACGTAAGCTTAGCCGTTTGCGGATGCCACTTGCTTAAAATAGGCCTTACCATACCAAACTTATTCACTTGGGTATAAAATTTCTTCCAATTAATGCGCCTTTTATGATATACAAACGCCTCTGGAAGGAGACGTGTGTTATAGCCCAAATCCCAAAGTCGGATACTAAGGTCTGGGTCTTCTCCTGGGTGTATATTTCCAAAGCCTCCCGTAGCATCAAAGGCTTCTTTAGAAATACCCATATTAAAACTTCTGGGCTGAAACTTACCTAACGCCTGTTTCCTTCCTCGAATTCCTCCTGTGGTGAGCAATGAGGTCATGGCATAGTTAATAGCCTTTTGGATCGGGGAAAAAGAAGGATGAGCCGCATCTGGCCCTCCATAACAATGTACAAAATTTGTACCTAAATTCTGAGAAACCACCTGCAGATACGAGGGCGGTAAAATACAATCTGAATCAAGGATAATACAATAATTACCTTGAGCTTTATGCATACCATAATTTCTAGAATCTCCGGGACCTGTGTTTTCCTTTTTAAGATATGTAATAGCCAACTTTTCCTTAAAGGTAGCTACAACGGTATCTGACGGTTCCGTAGAGCCATCTTCTACAATTACTACTTCAAAAGCCTCTGTATACGTTTGATCTACACAACTTTGAAGCAGTTCCCTAACCTCATCTGGTCTATTGTACACGGGAATAATAAAAGAAAAGGATAGCTTCATAGCCTTTTAGTTAGCGTGATCTCAAAAAACAAACACTTTGAATGCTTAGGGTATCTGAGCATTGTTTTTTCTAATCTAGACACCCAGTTAAGGTGTTGCTCCTGTTACTCCGAAAATTGATCAATCACCTCTTGGCTTACACCTGTGTTAGAGAAACCACCATCGTGAAATAAATTTTGCATGGTTACCTTTTTCGTTAAATCAGAGAATAAAGAAACGGTGTAATCCGCACAATCTAGCGCAGATGCATTTCCGAGCGGCGACATTTTCTCTGCGTAGCTAATAAATCCATCAAATCCTTTTACACCCTGCCCTGCGGTAGTTGGCGTTGGCGACTGCGAAATGGTATTCACTCTTACTTTCTTTTCTTTACCAAAGAAATACCCAAAACTTCGCGCTACAGATTCTAAATATGCCTTATTATCAGCCATATCGTTATAATCTGGAAAAGTACGCTGCGCCGCCATATAAGTAAGTGCCACAATACTCCCCCACTCATTCATGGCATCAGCTTTATAAAGACTCTGCATAACCTTATGAAAAGAAAGTGCAGACACATCCCAACCTTTGGAGGTAAAATCGTATTTCTCATCTGTATAAGCACGCCCTTTACGCACATTCACAGACATTCCTATGGAATGCAATACAAAGTCCAGTTTACCACCTAGAATCTCAGTTGCCTTAGCAACTAAGTTGGCAAGCTCTTCTTCATTAGTAGCATCTGCTGGAATAATTTCTGATCCTGTCTTTTCTGCTAACTCCTTTATTTGTCCCATTCGTAATGCAATTGGAGCATTTGATAAAACAAAAGTACCTCCCTCTTCATGAACTCTTTCTGCAGTTTTCCAAGCAATAGAATGCTGATCTAAAGCACCAAAAATGATTCCTTTTTTGCCTTTTAATAAATTGTATGCCATGTTACTGTTTTCTATGGTTGTTATTGGGGATCAAAGATATTTAAAAAAGTTGGAAGCGCTGCACTAGGTTTTGGATTAGCACAGCGTATTTATATCAAGCTATTAAGGTCTAAATTACTTTCTGTCTCATGAGAACCAAAAAGCTTACCTATTTAGTTTAATAACTGTTTGGCATGGGCCATAGCCGCATCTGTAAGCGATTTACCCCCAAGCATCTCGGCTAGCTCTACTATTCGTTCTTCTTGGGTTAATTGCTTCATTTTGGTATGTGTACTGCCAGCCTCCTCAACTTTATACACCTTAAAATGATGATCCCCTTTAGATGCTACCTGAGGTAGGTGAGTAATGGAAAACAATTGCATGCTAGCACTCATTTCTTGCATAATCTCTCCCATTCTATTGGATATATCCCCAGAAACTCCAGTGTCTATTTCATCAAACATTAAAGTTGGTAATTGCTCATACTGTGCTAAGATGGCTTTAATAGTAAGCATAATACGGGATAGCTCCCCGCCAGAAGCCACTTTTTTAAGGTTACCGTAATTAGACCCCTTATTGGCAGCGAAATGAAATAGCAAGTCGTCCTTACCATTGGACTTAAAATCCATTGCAGCATTTATTTCAATTTTAAAACTTGCGCTAGACATCCCTAACGACCTAAGTTGTTCTTGCAACTTTTGTTTTAGACTGGGAATTACAGCTAGCCTGCGTTTTCGTATGCTTGTTGCTAATTCTTCTAGCTTTGCTTTTTGCATTAAAAGTTGGGATTCTTTTGCTTCAATATCTGAAGTAGCATTGAGCGTAGCATCCACCTTTTGTTCTAAGGTTTCACGTATTTCCAAAAGTGCCGTGATATCCGAAACATGATGCTTTTTCTGTAAATCGTAGAGGGTTTGTAGCTTATTATTTACTTCTTCTAACAACTGCGGATTAACGGCTATACCTTCCTGTACAGTTTGTAGTTCTTGAGCAATATCATCTACTTCTATAGCAACAGACTGTACGCGTTCATTTAAGGTTTCATATTGTTTTCCAAAGGTACCCAAACGGGCAGAAACTTGTTTTAGTTGTAAAAGTAAACTTAGTACTCCTGCCTGTTCATTGTTTAGCAATTGGTTCCCCTTTGCAAGGGATTCCAGAATGGTCTCTACATTATTTAATTCTTCGTACTGGGTTTCTAAGGTCTGCTGAAGTCCCTCTTCTAAAGGAAATTCTTGTAATTCTTTTAATAAAAAGCTGTTATAATCCTGCTCTTTGGCGGCTTGTTCTTGAAACGCAAGTAAGTCCTGTAGTTCTTTTGCAGTTGTTTTGTATGTGCCCAAAGCTGTGGTATAATTTTCCATTAGCCTACTGTTATCTCCTAAGGCATCAATTACTTTTAACTGAAAATCATTATCTGCGAGTTGTAGTGTCTGATGCTGCGAATGCACATCAATAAGTCTATTCCCTAAAGCCGTAAGCGTAGTAAGTACAACAGGAGTATCATTAATAAACGCCCTAGACTTTCCACTTGGCAAAATCTCTCTACGTATTATGGTATGGGTGTCATAATCTAAATCATATGTTTTAAAAAAAGCGTGTAACCCAAGGTTTCCTATTTCAAATTCTGCTTCAATAGTACACTTTACATCTTTGTTCTGTAAAACAGATAAATCTGCACGTTTTCCTAAAACTAAAGAAAGCCCCCCTAACAAGATAGACTTTCCCGCACCTGTTTCTCCTGTAATACAGGTAAATCCACTATTAAAGCTAACCTTGAGGTCATTAATAAGGGCATAATTTTTTATGGATAAATGCTTTAGCACAGGTATACATTTGGAATTCTTCGTAAATATAATTCATCTTGCAGATAGCACAGCTATCTTCTGAATACTTTTCAAAATTTTATACTTTTCAAATGGTAACCAAGCTTAACCATGGTTAACTTTTTGTATATTTAAGGGACAACAATCTAAAAATCAGAACAATGAAAATTTTAAAATACTTAGTGCTCGCAGTGGTAGTGCTGCTAGCAGGTCTTGCTATTTATACTGCAATGCAACCAAGCTCCTACGAAATAAAACGTACTCAAACTATTAAAGCTCCTATTGATGTAGTTTACAATTATGTTGATGACTATAAGAACTGGGAGGCTTGGGGACCATGGTTAGAAGAAGATCCAAATCTAAAAATGATGTATAATGAACAAACTAGTGGTATTGGAGCTTCCTATAGTTGGGAAGGTAAAGATGGTGTAGGAAGTGCGACGAGGAAAGCGGCTGTTGCTAATGAAATGATCTCTGACGAATTGGATTTCGACAGCATGGGCAAAGCCATTACCAAATGGGATTTGAAAACTGTTGATGGCGGTACCGAGGCAACTTGGACTATGAGTGCCGAAGAAACCCCTTTTATTATGAAATTTTTTAGTGCCATAAGCGGAGGTTATGACAGTATGATGGGACCTATGTTTGAAAGAGGTTTGGTTAAGTTAGATAGTGTCTCACAAATAAAGGCCAAAGAGGTAGCTAAAACCATGAACGCCTATAGATTGGGAGAAATTACTAAGAGCCCTTATGAACCTCAAAAGTTTATTGGTTATCCACATTCCTCTAAAATGGACATGGAAGAAATGATGGGCTATTTTGGTACTAGTCTACCTAAAGCAGGAGCTTATGCTGCTGAAAAAGGATTAACTCTAGGGGAATATACTCCAGGCTCTGTTTTTACAAAATGGGATGATGAAAAAGGAGAAGCTGAATTTATGATTGGCTTATTTGTAAACGATGATGTATCTCCTGGAGAAGGTATGCAGGCAATTACACTTGCAAAGGGAGAGACTGTAATGGTTTCTAAGTATGGGGAGTACGGCGTAGGAGATGATAAAGCGCATGAAGCTATTAAAGCGTATATTGAGGAACATCAACTTACAGTTTCAGGACCCATTTATGAAATGTATACAAATGACCCTGCTACTGTAAAACCAAATGAAATTCAGACCAACTTGTATTATCCGGTAAATTGAGCTAGCTAATTTTATGCAATATAGAGGACGCTTTCTTTACTACAGAAGGCGTTTTTTGCAACTTAAATTGAGGTTAATATTTAATTTCGTTCCAAGTACTGGAATAAAATGGAGCAATTCTATTTAGGGTTTCCTTAAGCTTCACTACATCTACTTTTGGCCCATCTGAAAAGACATTCCTGATTTCATCGGACTTAGCTTCAAAAAAAGTTTGGATTAAAAAAGCATTTGGCCTACGTTTAATCATAGTTTCAAAAAGACGCATTGTCCCGGCAATAATCTGTTTTCCCGTACTGTTATTATCCGCAAGAATATCGAGCCCTTTACGGTGATAATTGTACATTGCGATACGGTATTCTCTAAAGGAATTAGACAAGAGATTATCTACTAATTCAAAACGGGTACGGGCCTTGGTATCCTGACTCCAACCCGCAAAATTGGTACCCTGTGCCTGAGTGACAATTTGTTGGGCTTCCTTAAAAAAATCAGTACCACCTTCCAAAGAAAAGGTATCTGCATCTAGCCCTAGCATGATATACACATAATATGAAATAACACCTACTAGGTTAGAATCAAATACATTTTTATTGTAGACTAGCGGTTGAAATTCGATATACTCAAAATCAAATTCATCGTCCTTATAATTAAAAACGGGACTCTCATAAGAGGTGTTGTACACCGGTCTAGAGGACTGCATTT
>CAZWVO010000164.1:0-5439 GCA_964637535.1 uncultured Flavobacteriaceae bacterium | reverse complement strand
GTATTTTAAACCTCAAAAACCCGTTGTTATTGAACGGTTTGTTGAGGATTGGCCTGCATATTCGAAATGGAATTTGGAATATATGCGTGAGGTAGCTGGAGATATAACAGTACCTTTATACGATGATAGGCCAGTAGACCATAAAGATGGGTTTAATGAGCCGCATGCCCAAATGAAGATGTCGTCTTATATTGATTTACTGCAAAAAGAACCTACTCGTTACCGCATTTTTTTATGGAATATTTTAAAAGCTGCACCACAACTGCAAAAAGATTATAATTACCCAGATTTTGGTTTAAAACTAATGAAGGGCTTACCCATGTTATTTTTTGGAGGGGAAAGTTCGTATACCTTTATGCATTACGATATTGACCTAGCCAATATTTTTCATTTTCATTTCGATGGACAAAAAGAATGTATTTTATTTCCCCAGTCTCAGAACAAATACTTGTACAAAATACCACATGCGCTTATTACCCATGAAAGTATAAATTTTTCTAACCCTGATTTTGAAAAATGGCCTGCTCTAAAGCATGTAGAAGGCTATAAAACACATTTAAATCATGGGGAAATGCTCTATATTCCTGAAGGGTATTGGCATCATATGAGATATATTACGCCGGGCTTTTCTATGAGTTTACGTGCTATAGCCCGTAACCCAAAAAATTTGGGAAAAGCAGTATACAACATCTTTGTAATGCGTCATTTTGATAATTTAATGCGCAGAATTAAGGGGCAAAAATGGATTGATTGGAAGAATGAGAGAGCTATCGTAAAAACCAATAAAATAGTACAAAACGGGGCGCTTTGAAAAACCTTATGCTACAAGTTCCTTAATTTTTTCATATACCAAATGCGATTCCCAACCCCGGTAAAAGAGGTAATCGGCCAATTTTTTTCTTTTCTTTTGAGGATGTTTTTCTTTAAGGCTTTTAAGTCTTTTTCTAGCTAGTGTATCTAAGGTTTCTAAATAGACTACTTCGTCTATTTCTTGCAAGGCAGTTTTAATATTATGGGCAGAGATATTTCGATACTTAAGTTCCGAAACAATGCGTTTTTTACCCCATTTTTTAATGTTAAACTTACCCCTAGCAAAATGCTGTGCAAAACGTTCTTCATTAAGATAATTATGCGTAATAAGATGTACTATAATTTGATCTACAGCCTCTGGTATCATCCGCATTTCTTGTAATTTTTCAATTACTTCTTTGTGACAACGCTCCTGATAGGCGCAGTACCGTTCTATTTTCTTAGTAGCTTCGGTTAGGGTGTATGACTTTGCATTTTGCACTGGATAAATATAAGAAACCTGGTATTTCTTTACGCTCTTTATACCGTGATTCTTATTTTTTAAGCAAAAAAAAACGACCCTGTTGCCAAGGTCGTTTAGTATTATCGCAAGGTTTTACCATGCTTATCTTTAAAACGGTATTCGAGATACGTATAGGCATCTCTGGGTTGAATTTTTATCCATTTCTTATGCTCTAAAAACCATTTAGAACGCATAGAAGGGAAACCCTTTGTTAGATACGCGGCAATGAATGGATGTAAGTTTAATACAATTCCTTTGTCTTTTCCAGAGGTTTTGAGAATGCGCTCTAGATCAACATTTATCTTATCCACTAAAACAATAGGAGCTTCTACTTCCCCGGATTTGCCCGTAGGATCTTCTTCTGTTGTTTTAATATTCATTTCCGGTCTAACCCGTTGTCTTGTAATTTGTATCAGACCAAACTTGCTCGGAGGCAATATTTTATGTTTGGCTCTATCCTCTTTCATTTCATCTCTAAGATGATCAAAAAGTTTTCTTCTGTGCTGCGGTTTGTTCATATCGATAAAATCGATAACAATAATTCCGCCCATATCGCGCAAGCGCAATTGTCTTGCTACTTCAGAAGCGGCTAGCAAATTTACTTCTAGTGCCGTATCTTCTTGGTTTTTGGCTTTGTTGGAACGGTTACCGCTGTTTACATCTATAACGTGTAAGGCCTCGGTGTGTTCAATAATTAAATAGGCTCCCTTACTCATGGAAGCCGTGCGGCCAAAAGAAGTTTTAATTTGTCGCTCTATCCCAAATTTTTCAAAAATAGGAACAGAAGATTTGTACAACTTTACAATAGATTCTTTTTGTGGTGCAATCTCGTGCACGTAGTCTTTAATTTGGTTATAAAGCGTTTCATCATCTGCATGGATACCCGTAAAAGTATCATTGAAAACGTCTCTCAAAATTGAGGATGCCCTATTTAGCTCCACCATGACTTTTGATGGAGTAGGCGCTTTATAGAGTTTTTTGCACATTGCGGTCCATTTAGACAGCAAGTTTTGCAGGTCTTTATCTAATTCTGCGACTTTTTTGCCTTCTGCAACTGTTCTTATGATAACTCCAAAACCCTTCGGTTTTATGCTTCTTACAAGCCTTTTGAGTCTATCCTTTTCTTCTTTGGTTCCTATTTTTTGTGAAACAGAAACACGATCAGAAAAAGGAACCATTACCAAATAACGTCCTGCAATGGACAGTTCCGAACTAATTCTCGGACCTTTGGTAGAAATAGGCTCTTTAACAATTTGCACTAGTAAAGACTGATTGGCTTTGATTACATCATTGATGCTGCCATGCTTGTCAATATCTTTTTCAAATGGAAAATTTTTAAGGGAATAATCTCTAAGTTTTCCCGTACTAACTCCTTTAATGAATTTTAGCATAGAAGACAGTTGCGGTCCTAGATCATGATAATGCAGAAAGGCATCTTTTTCATAACCTACATTTACAAAGGCCGCATTAAGGCCGGTAACTGGTTTCCGGATTTTGGCGATTAGAATATCGCCAACAGCGAAATTATTGCTGTCTTCTTCTTTGTGTAACTCAATGAGTTTTCCATTCTTTAATAAGGCAAAATCGACGGCTTTTGAACTAGATCTTACGATTAATTCTCTACTCACCTGAATCGATTTATATCCGCCATAGGCGGACTGATTAAACAATATAATATAGTTGTAACAGGTTGTATAAACCTGTTGAAATTCTTTTATGAATCCCTGATGTCAATGAACGTATAAAATGAAAAAGTAGTTGTTGCAACTACTTTTTCTTGTGTCGGTTAGCTCTCCTTCGCTTTTTACGCTTGTGAGTAGCTACCTTATGTCTTTTTCTTTTTTTACCACTAGGCATGAAATTCTACTTTTAAAGTTCGTATATTATTTTACTTGCACATTACTCTTAACACCTTCAACAAAGACCTTTGCAGGTTTAAATGCTGGAATGTTATGTGCGGGTATTTTAATGGTAGTATTCTTAGATATATTTCTACCAGTTTTTTCTGCTCTAGTTTTAATAATGAAGCTTCCGAAACCTCGTAGGTATACGTTGTCTCCGTTTTCTAATGAAGACTTTACCTCTTCCATGAAGGATTCTACAGTTGCTTGTACATCTCCCTTTTCAATTCCCAGTTTCTCTGAGATTCTCGTAACAATATCCGCTTTCGTCATTTTAAAAAATTAATTTTCTGTATGTTTTTTTTGGGTTGCAAATATATAAATTAAATTCAATCTTTTGTTCTAATGGACTAATTTTAAGTATATAAACTATTACTTTTGCTGCTTAGTATTCTCCCAGATGTCTTTTTCCAAAAAAATACTGTCTTGGTATGCCCATAATAAACGCGATTTACCTTGGCGTAATACGCAAGATCCGTATAAAATATGGCTTTCAGAAATTATGCTTCAGCAAACTCGCGTAGCACAAGGAACACCCTATTACCATAGTTTTCTAAATAATTTTCCAACGGTGCATGATTTGGCTAATGCCTCGGAAGAGAAAGTTTTAAAATTATGGCAGGGACTAGGGTATTATTCCAGAGCGCGAAACCTACATACTACGGCCCAGTTTATTAGTAAAGATTGTAATGGTCAGTTTCCATCTACTTATAAAGCGCTTCTAAAGCTAAAAGGCGTTGGAGATTATACGGCTAGTGCCATTGCATCTATAAGCTTTAATAAGGCGCATGCTGTGGTAGATGGTAATGTATATCGAGTGCTGGCACGGTATTTTGGGGTGGCCATTCCCATTAACAGTAGTGAAGGGGTGTCTTATTTTAAGGAACTTGCCAAAGCGGTAATGGACGCTACTAATATCCGTGATTATAACCAAGGAATTATGGAGTTTGGAGCCATACAATGCACTCCTAAAAAACCAACTTGTTTAACCTGCCCATTAAGTGATAGTTGTGTTGCGCTTCAACAAAATAAGATTAAAGAATTGCCCGTAAAATTAAAGAAAACCAAGGTTAGGCTCCGGTACTTTAACTATGTAGTGCTTATAGATCCAGAAAAGAAAACCCAATTACAACAGCGGGTGAAAAAAGGAATATGGCAACAGCTTTATGAGTTTCCATTAGTAGAATCCGAAAAGGAGATTGGTAAAACATCACTTCAAAAAGAACTAGATGCTATTATTAGCACGGACACCATACGTACGCTACGGCTGTTTAACAAACAGCCTATAATACATAAATTGTCGCACCAGCATCTTCATACAAGCTTTTGGATTGTAGAAACCCATTCTGTTTTGGAAGAGGGAACTCCCTTAGCTACCCTGCAAGACTATCCTGTTCCGGTTTTGATAGCAGATTTTATAAAAACATTTAAAAATTCGTACATTTGATATACTTCGGTATAAACCAATTTAATGGAAGTATACCACAAGAAAATAGATAACGCATTATACAAAAAACATGAGCGGTACATTAAACAAAGTAATGCTAATTGGGCATTTAGGAGATGAAGTAAAGATTCATTATTTTGAAGGAGGAAACTGCATCGCTCGCTTTCCCTTAGCTACCAACGAAACATATACCAATAGGCAAACTGGAGAAAAGGTAACTAATACGGATTGGCACAATGTTGTAGTGCGTAATAAGGCTGCGGAAATTTGTGAAAAATATCTGAGTAAAGGCGATAAAATATATGTAGAAGGGAGACTAAAAAACAGACAGTGGCAAGGAGAAGATGGTCAAACACGCTATACCACAGAAGTTCATGTACAGGAGTTTACTTTCCTCTCTACTAAAAAGGAAAGTTTAAACAATGCGCAACAACAGGCAACGCAACCAACCCAACAAGCTAAGCCGCCGCAACAGATGCAACAACCGCAGCAAGTTGCAACCAATACACCTGCAACGTCCCCAGTGAGTGAACCGCAACAGGATGATGATTTACCATTTTAATTTTAGCAAACTATCCATTAAATCCTAACGATTGGACCCTGATCCACACAGTTTACTTTTAAATATTACTGCTTACGATGGCACCTTTGTAATCAAGATAGTGGTTATGGTTTTGCTTTTAGCGTGTTCTGCGTTAATCTCTGGAGCAGAAGTAGCTTTCTTTGGACTATCAGCTACGGAGGTAAAAGAAATAGAGGAGAAGAATACTGCTTTAGGG
>CAZWVO010000163.1:0-5452 GCA_964637535.1 uncultured Flavobacteriaceae bacterium | reverse complement strand
CCTCTAAATCAGTAGCTTGAGGCGGTATTTTGCCACGCTCCAAATTAATGACAGTTGCTTTGTCTATTTTGCGTCCAATGACTGGGTTCGGTTTTTCCATTAGTGCTAAAGTATACAATTAACCGCAAGTTAAGTTTGCAGAATATTCACCAACAATTAACACGGGTTGTTTATAAGTTACAAAATTGTGTTGATAACAAAAAAAATCCGAAAAAAGAAATTCTCGGATTTAGATGCGCGTGATAAAAACGCTAATTAATCGTTAAAAACTCCCATATCGCTATATTTTTCCATTCTAGCTTTTACCAATTCCTTTGGTGATAACTTTTCTAATTCTGCGAAATGAGCTGTAATTTTATTCTTGATCATAGTAAAAGTCTTCTCTCTATTACTATGTGCGCCTCCTGCTGGTTCGCGTACAATTTCATCAATTAATTTTAATTTTTTCATATCCGTAGCTGTAAGCTTTAATGCTTCAGCTGCTTGTTCTTTATACTCCCAACTACGCCATAAAATAGAAGAGCAAGATTCTGGAGAGATTACAGAATACCATGTATTCTCTAACATTAACACCCGGTCTCCTACTCCAATTCCCAATGCACCACCAGAAGCACCTTCTCCTATGATTAGCACGATAATAGGTACTTTAAGTCGCGTCATTTCTAATATGTTACGCGCAATGGCTTCGCCTTGACCTCTTTCTTCTGCTTCAATACCCGGATATGCTCCTGGGGTATCAATAAAACAGATTACCGGAATTTGAAACTTCTCTGCAGATTTCATTAAACGCAAGGCTTTTCTATACCCTTCCGGATTTGCCATACCAAAATTACGGTACTGACGTGTTTTGGTATTGTATCCTTTTTGTTGACCAATAAACATATAACTCTGGTCTCCAATCTTTCCTAAACCACCAATCATGGCTTTATCGTCTTTTACATTCCTATCGCCGTGAAGTTCTAGAAAGGTATCGCCACAAATAGCATTAATATAATCTAACGTATAGGGCCTACAAGGGTGTCTGGATAACTGCACTCTTTGCCATGCCGTAAGGTTTTTATAAATATTTTTCCTGGTCTCGGTAAGTTTCTTTTCTATTTGCTTACAGGTTTCTGTGACATCCACTTCACTCTCTTCGCCAATAATCATGCATTTATCTAACTGTTCTTCCAGCTCCTTAATAGGAAGTTCAAAATCCAAATACTCCATCAATCTGTGGGTTTAGTTTGTCTTGCGTACAAATATAAAACTTTAGTGGGGAACGTTGAATGTGCGCCGAAAAATTTTGATTTTTTTTATCATCATCGTACACGCACGATGCATCTTAATGCTCCCATTTACCTAAAGTACATACAACCGTTACCTTATCCTTGGCTGGACTTTCTGTTTTTTAATACGCCATTAGCGATTACAGTACTTAGAATAATGAGCGCTCCAAAATAAAAGAGCGCGTTCATTTTTTCACTACCCTCAAAAACAAAATAAGCAATTACAATGCCATATACAGGTTCTAAATTAATGGTAAGCATAACGGTATAAGGGCTGATATACTTCATTACTTGTACTGAAGCAATAAAAGCATAAGCGGTACATATGGAGGCTAAAATGAAAATATAGAACAGATCATTTCCAGACAATTGAAAGAAATCGGATGTAAAGCTTCCAGTACTAAGAAGGTATATCGATAAAAATAACACCCCTGCTCCCAATTCGTACAACGAGATTACAGTAGCTCGGTGTGTTGCTACAAGTTTTCCGTTAATCAATGAAAAAACAGCAGAAAAGAAAGCGGAGACTAGAGCCAATACAATACCTGTCGCGTATTTGGTCTCTACATTAAAAATGATTCCTAAACCTATAATTACAACTAGGCCAAAAACAATTTCGTATCCAATAATTTTTCTTCGGTACCAAATGGGCTCCAACAAGGCCGTAAAAAATGCTCCGGTTGCCATAGTAGCAAGGGCTATAGATACATTAGCTACTTTAATAGCCTTAAAAAAAGTAACCCAATGTAAGGCAATAGTAATACCCGCAGCAAGAAGCCACAAAAGCGTCTTAGTATCTACCCGTAATGTGTATCGCTTATAGCCTGCAAAAAAAGCAATAAAAACTACGGCTATAGTCATACGAAACCATACTAAGGGTAAGGCATCAATAGTGATTAACTTTCCAAGCACGGCTGTAAAGCCCCATACAAACACAATAAAGTGAAGGTGTACGTAATTAGTAAGCTTAGCGTTTGGCATTTTGTAATAAGTAAAATGCGATAATACCAAAAAAGAGATTAGGGATAATTACGGCCAGTAAGGGAGAAAAACCAGCCTGTTCGGCCAAAGTACCAAAGACCTTATCGCAAAATATATAAACAAAGGCCATTCCAATACCAAAAGCCAAATTAATTCCCATACCACCTCTTCGTTTTACAGAAGAAACCGCAACAGCAATAATAGTTAATATAAAAGCCGTTATAGGTAGGGCCCAACGTTTATACTTTACTAATACATAACGATTTACATTAGAAGCCCCCTTACTACGTTGAGAAGCTATGAACTCATTCAATTCGAAAATATTTTTTGTTTCGGCTACATACGATACTGGCGTAAGGTCTTGTATATCAAATGAGAACAAGGTATCTAGTCGTCTTTTGGTTTCCACCATTTCCGTAGTCCCCAAAAGCTTTCTTTTGGTGTACTTCGTGAGCCGGTATAAACTATCATTGGGCAACCATCTAATATTATCTGCAGAAATTTTATACTCTAGTTGCGCTTTTTCATTAAAATGTTCAAAGGTAAAATTATAGCCAATTTGGCGTTGGGGTTCAAAACTACTGACGTAAATAAAATCACTATCGTTCAACTGATTAAAAATGTTTTTAGTCTCCTGCGCTTTTTTCCCTTTTTTCAAGTATTTAAACTTAAACTCGTTAAATCCTGCGCTGGCTTCAGGAACAATAAACATGCTCATAAAAAACATTATAATAGCAATAATAGTAGCCCCTATAAGATAAGGCCTTAAAAAACGCTGATAAGATACTCCTGAACTTAGAATAGCCACAATCTCTGTATTGTTGGCCAATTTAGAGGTAAAGAAAATCACGGAAAGAAAAAGAAATATAGGAAACAATAAACTCCCTATATATAAGGTAAAGTTCAAATAGTATTCTAAAATTTCATTTAGTGGCGCCTCATTATCAATCATTTTCCCTATTTGCTCTGCTAAATTTATCATTATTCCAATAGGAATAAAGAGCAAGAGCATCAGTCCAAAGGTGGCCAAATAACGTTTTAGTATGTACTTATCAATGATTGTCAATTCACAGCCTTTTATCCATTTGTTTTACCATGGTGTTCTTCCATGGGGTAAAATCTCCTGCTAAAATATGCTTTCTGGCTTCACGAACCAACCACATATAAAATCCTAAATTATGTATTGTAGCTATTTGTTTTCCTAAATATTCATTAGCTGCAAACAAATGTCTTAAGTACGCCTTAGAATACGCTGTATCTACATAGGTAATTCCCATTTCATCTACAGGAGAAAAATCATCTTCCCATTTCTTATTCTTAATATTAATAGTACCGTGTGCTGTAAACAACATACCATTGCGAGCATTACGAGTAGGCATTACGCAATCGAACATATCTACACCTAGGGCAATATTTTCTAAAATATTAATTGGGGTTCCCACCCCCATAAGGTATCTCGGTTTATCCTCTGGGAGAATATCGCAAACCACCTCCGTCATAGCGTACATTTCTTCTGCCGGCTCGCCCACGGAAAGTCCGCCAATAGCATTTCCTTCCGCACCTACATTTGCAATGTACTCTGCAGACTGTTTCCTTAAATCTGTATATGTGGAACCCTGTACAATAGGAAAAAACGTCTGACTATAGTCATAGGCAAATGGGGTCTTTTTTAAATGTGTAAGACAACGTTCTAGCCACCTATGCGTCATATGCATGGAGCGTTTTGCGTAGTTGTAATCACATGGATACGGGGTACACTCATCAAAAGCCATAATAATATCTGCTCCAATAGCACGCTGAATTTCCATCACATTTTCTGGAGTAAACACATGGTACGAACCATCTATATGCGATTTAAACTTTACTCCTTCTTCTTTAATTTTCCTGTTTGCAGAAAGAGAATAGACCTGGTACCCTCCACTATCCGTAAGAATATTACGATCCCAACCCATAAATTTATGCAGCCCACCAGCTTGTTGTAAAATTTTGGTTTTGGGTCTTAGATAGAGGTGATAGGTATTCCCTAAAATAATATCAGGATTAATATCTTCTTTAAGCTCTCTTTGGTGTACACTTTTAACCGTTCCTACAGTGCCAACAGGCATAAAAATAGGGGTGCTAATAGTACCGTGATCTGTGGTTATTTCTGCTGCTCTGGCCTTGCTTTGAGCATCTGTATGTGCTAAGGTAAATTTCAAAAGATCCAATTTCAATGGCAAATATAGGCAACTCCGAAGCATAAAATCCTTAACGAAAAAATAAAGTTATCGGAAAGGTTTAATGCAAATCACTCGGGGGCATATTGCAGTTTTCCAAAGATCTGAAGCGAATTCTGTTAAGTCCAAAAAAATAAGACGGTTAGGCTTGTATAGGCAAAAGATTGCTGTTACTTTTGGAACTCATTAAAATACGTTAAACGCATGCCAACATTACAAGAACTACAGGATATTACAATACAGACCAGAAGAGATATTCTGCGTATGGTACACAAAGTAAATTCTGGACACCCTGGAGGGTCTCTAGGTTGTGCTGAGTTTTTTGTGACCTTGTATCACGATGTTATGCAACTTAAAGATGGATTTGATATGGATGGCCATGGAGAAGACCTCTTCTTTCTCTCTAACGGTCATATTTCTCCCGTTTTTTATAGTGTGCTAGCCCGCAGAGGTTATTTTCCCATAGCGGAGCTAAATACCTTTAGATTAATTAACTCTCGTTTACAAGGGCATCCTACAACACATGAAGGGCTTCCAGGAATTCGTGTAGCTTCTGGCTCTTTAGGTCAAGGCATGTCCGTTGCCATTGGAGCTGCCTTAGCAAAAAAATTAAACAATGACGCGCATCTTGTCTATAGTCTTCATGGGGATGGAGAATTACAAGAAGGGCAAAATTGGGAAGCTATTATGTATGCCGCAGGAAATAAGGTAGACAACATTATTGCTACCATTGACTTAAACGGACAGCAGATAGATGGTTCTACAGACCATGTACTGCCCATGGGAGATCTTAAATTAAAATTTGAGGCCTTTGGATGGGATGTTTTAGCTATTAAAGAAGGGAATTCCATAGCAGCTATTCAACAAGGAATGCAAGAAGCTAAGGATAGAACGGGAAAAGGTAAGCCCGTTTGTGTTTTGCTACATACGGTAATGGGCAATGGTGTAGATTTTATGATGCATACACACGCTTGGCATGGTAAAGCA
>CAZWVO010000162.1:0-5453 GCA_964637535.1 uncultured Flavobacteriaceae bacterium | reverse complement strand
AAGAAGAAAAACACAAGGCCTTAGTAAAAAATGAAAAGGTATACCTACTTTCTCAAAACGGTCATAAAATGCAATTTCTAAGCTTTTTAAATAAAAAAAACAAGCGCAAAGAGGGATACCTAACCTTGTTAGCTGAAGGAGAATATTACAATCTTTATAGGAGACTTAGAGTAAAATTTTCAGAAGCCAAACCGGCGGAAAATTCCATGGTAAACCCTATTCCTAGTAAATTTACTAGTTATATAGAATTTTATGCTGAAAAAAAAGGCACTGCTAAAATTGAGCAACTCCCTAGTAATAAATCTAAATTTTTAAAATATTTTGAAGCGGAAAAATCCGAGAAAATAGCCAACTTAATTAAAGAAAGAAAATTAGAAATTGCTTTAGAAAAGGACCTTATTGCCCTATTCGCATTTGCCAATAGCCTATAAGGCATATAGCTATACGTTTTAGCAAAGAATCGTTGTTTCTCTTTTAGGTTTTATACAAAGTACTAAGATTAAGCCTATTGTACAGCTTTTTTTTGTAACTTCTGCTACACTAAAAAAACAAACAACATGAAAACAAAAGTCACACTATTTGCCTTCTTCTTTGTTGGCTTGAGCGCCGCGTTCGCTCAGAATGTAGTAGTTCAAAACAATTTGCAAAATTTATCACAACTTCAGTCGCAAGCAATTACTTGTGGAGACCATGCTAATGCTGGTGCGCAAGGCGGTGTTCCTGGTTTAGCATTTGCTACTAGTGATCTTCGCGCTACAAATGCTGCAGCCACCATTCAACTAGCCAATGTTAAGGGTTCTCCCTATTTAGTAGATGCATTTGAAAAAAGTACCATATATGCTAATGACGAGCTAATTGGAACATATTATGTACGGTACAACGCCTATAATCAGGAAATAGAATTGAAAAGAACTACGCTAGAAGAAGAGGAAACTGTGGCCCTGAGAAAAGATGAAAAGTTTAGAATTGTATTTTCCGATAAAGAAATACGATATACTACGTTTATTGATGAAAAAGGAAATAAACAAGGAGATTACCTTGTTTCCGTTAGCCAAGGAAACAGATACACCCTTCATAAGAGGTATAAGGTAAACTTTTTGGAAGGAAGAGAAGCTCAAAATTCTATGGTAAATGATATTCCACATCGGTTTTCTGCGTCAACAGAGTATTACGTTAAGGACGCTGGCACTAATTTGATTAGTTACGTTCCTACCAAAAAATCTAAGCTAATTTCATTATTTAAGGATAGTGATAAAATTCAAATTACTTCTGCTATTAAGAAGAATGGATTTAACTTAAAGCAAGAAAAAGATCTTATTCAACTTTTTAGTTTTGTAAATACGTTGAATGAAGATTACGCTTCGAAAGGAAAATAACACGCTTTTGACATAAATATTCAAAAACCATCCGTCTTTCTCGGATGGTTTTTTAGTTACCTTTGCGCCATGCAAAAAACTACCCAAATTTACGGTGTCCGTGCAGTTACAGAAGCCATACAGGCAAATGAAGCTATAGACAAAGTATTTCTTCAACGTGGACTTCAAGGCAATTTAGCTAAAGAATTAGAAGGGCTTATTCGGAAAAATGATATTAGCGTCTCCTATGTTCCTGTAGACAAACTAAATAGGCTTACACATAACAATCATCAAGGCGTAGTAGCCAATATCTCACCCATCTCTTTTGCGCATTTTGAAACTTTAGTAGAAACGGTAACCACCAATAAAAAAATGCCTTTATTTTTACTTCTGGATCAACTCTCTGATGTACGTAATTTTGGTGCCATTATTAGAACAGCAGAATGCACAGGGGTAGACGGAATTATTATTCAAAAAAAAGGAGCAGCACCAGTTACGGCAGATACCATAAAAACCTCAGCTGGCGCCGCATTTCGGGTACCTATTGCTAAAGTAAACCATATTAAGGATGCCGTCTTTTATTTACAGGCCTGCGACATACAGGTAGTTGCAGCTACAGAAAAAACAAATGATTCCTTATACGATATACCCTTAAACGTACCTATAGCAATTATTATGGGTGCGGAAGACACTGGTATATCTCCCTCTATTCTTAAAGCTGCTAATTACAAGGCTAAACTTCCTTTATTAGGAGATATAGGTTCGTTAAACGTATCTGTTGCCTGTGGCGCCTTTTTGTACGAAACTGTGCGGCAAAGACTTGGATAAGCTAGCTATCTGAGTTGTTCTTTTTTTCTTTAAAAAAATAGGTGATTTTAACAGGGTCTTCTGGGTCTTCTAAATTTTCCTCTGGCAACTCTATAAAATTACCGTTTTCATCAAAATGCTTTAAAAAAGCATCCTCTTCTTCATTGTAATCTTCCCTTTCCCAAGCATATTTTTTTAAAGAAGGCATTTGTACTTTTAATACCAAAGCCAAAAACAGTCCGGTAACAAAACCGGCCATATGACCTTCCCATGAAATACCATCTTCTATTGGAAAAATATACCATAACAATCCTCCATAAATAAAAACAACAAACATGGATAAGGCAGTTAGCCTATAGTACTTGGTAAAAATTCCTTTAAAAAAAATAAAACTTGCCAGTACATAAATTAAACCACTTATTCCTATATGATACGACGGCCTACCAATAACCCAAGTAAGCACCCCAGATAATAAGATTCCATAAAACAGTACTTTCCAAGCTACTTGTCTATAAAAATAAAATAAGGAAGCACTTAATATGGCAGTGGGCAATGTATTGCTGTACAAATGATCTAAAGAACCATGAACAAAAGGACTAAACAAAACTCCTTTTAGCCCAGATACGGTTCTGGGGTATACTCCAAAGTCATTCAAATTGACATGAAACTTAAGTTCAACCCAAAAAACTGTCCAAATAGATAATACCAAAAACATAGGTACCAAAAGAACGCTATAGGTATACTTAAAATAATGTTGCTCGGACATATAGGGAATTTAGTATTTTTCTAGCAATATGTTCGCCAGAAAGAAAAAATCGGAAACATTGTCACATCAAATATCCTTATTTTTATGAAATGAATGCACCACTTGCAGAACGGATACGCCCAAAAACCTTGGAAGAATATGTAAGCCAACACCATTTGGTGGGTACCCAGGGTTCACTAACGCAACAGATAAAAAAAGGAATCATCCCTTCCTTAATCTTATGGGGGCCTCCAGGAACAGGAAAAACTACACTTGCCCAAATTATTGCCAATGAAAGTGAACGCCCTTTTTATACACTTAGTGCTATTAGTAGTGGTGTTAAAGATGTTAGAGAAGTAATTGCAAAAGCCAAACAAAGTGGCGGATTGTTCACCGCTAAAAACCCAATTCTTTTTATTGATGAAATACACCGGTTTAGCAAGTCGCAGCAAGATTCTTTGTTAGGTGCTGTAGAGAAAGGGTGGGTTACGCTAATAGGAGCTACAACAGAAAATCCTAGTTTTGAGGTAATCCCAGCCTTATTATCCAGATGCCAAGTATACATCTTAAATGCTTTTGGGAAAGAAGATTTAGAAGCCCTATTACAGCGTGCCATCGAAAAAGATGAGATCTTAAAAACCAAAAAAATAAGCCTAAAAGAAACAGAAGCTTTGTTAAGACTCTCTGGGGGAGATGGGAGAAAACTATTGAATATTTTTGAACTCTTAGTCAATGCCTCCGATACGGATAATGTAGTTATCACGGATGATATGGTAACACAAAAAGTGCAGAAAAATACAGTACTGTACGATAAGACTGGAGAACAACATTATGATATTATCTCGGCCTTTATTAAATCGATACGTGGAAGCGATCCTAATGGAGCAGTGTATTGGTTAGCCCGAATGATTGAAGGCGGAGAAGATGTAAAATTTATTGCTCGTAGAATGGTTATTGCAGCTTCTGAAGACATTGGTTTGGCCAACCCTACTGCCTTAGTACTTGCCAATGCTACTTTTCAGGGAGTTACCACAATTGGTTACCCAGAAGCAAGTATTCTTTTAGGACAATGCGCAGTGTATTTGGCTTCTTCTCCAAAAAGCAACGCGAGCTATATGGCTATCAAAAAAGCGCAGCAAATAGTGCGTGAAACAGGAGATCTATCTGTACCGCTAGCCTTAAGGAACGCCCCCACTAAACTAATGAAAGACCTAGGTTATGGAGAAGCATATAAATATGCACATGATTATGAAAATAATTTTGTGGATCTTGAGTTTCTTCCAGAGGAAATTAAAGGCACTTCCTTTTACACCCCTGGAGAAAATAAAAGAGAAGATGCCATAAAAACGTTTTTAGCCAACCGTTGGAAATCAAAATACAATCTCTAAAACTTAATTGCTAAACTTTCAGTTTTTAAGACCCCTGCTTCGTAGTACTCAAAAATCCACACCCCTTCTTTTTTATGTACAATCCCATTACGCGTCTTGTACTGGGCATGATATACCCCTGATATGCTACTGGAGTACATTTTAAGTTGAATTTTAGGCGTACTATCTACCAATTGATATCCGTTCGGAATTTCTTGCGCGTACCACACTTCCTTTTTAGCAACTTCTGACCTTGGGTTAACCGCCTTATCAGGCACTGAACTAACCGTTACTTCCGGGGCAGAAGATGTTGCCACCGCAACTGGAGTCTCTTCTACAACAGCTTCTTTAGGTGCTTCTTTTACCACCGCTACCGGTTTCTTTTCTTCCCTAGGTTGCTCTGCCACAGCATCCGTACTGTTTTTAACAACAGTAGTATTGGAAGCTGCCTTAGGGGTGTACTTATAATCGTATCCATTAAAAGAGGTAAAAGCTTCCCTAATAGATTCTGAATAGGCCTTTTTATACTCTTTCTCTTTGCTTAAGCCTTCCCTAGTGATATAAAAATCTTCGCCATAGCAGTCTTTAAGTGCAATTTTAACTTTGGTAGCAAACAGTGAAGATTCCCGTAACAATTGTGCATACAAACCTAAACACCTATCTTCATTTAGATCTTGCGGAAGTGCATCATCATATACGGTTGTAAAGCCCTTTTGTGTAAAAAGATATTTAATTAAAGTACTTGTTTGGTATTGATTAGCTTGTCTAAAACCCTCTAGATTTTTGGGAACAACTATATATTTATAATTATTCAACTCGTGCTGAGCAGCGCCGCAGAAAGTTGTCAGAAAACAAATTGAGAAAAGTATTTTTTTCATTGGGAATAGGTCTATTATTTCCTACCCCAAGATATGATATTTAATCCTAACTGAAAAGAAGCATAATGGCTATCAGCTATATTTTGATAAGACAATAAATTATCTGCCATTGCATACATATTAACTGGCCCAGCCTGAATACTTATCCCTAGTCCTACATTAGTAAATGAATATTTATCTACAGTATAAGATCCTCTTAAAGAAAGTACATTACCAAAGCGACGCTGATAAAAACCCGTTAAGGCAGGAATAGGCCCTCTTGGTCTATTAATCACGTATAAATGCCCTCCTACACTATTGG
>CAZWVO010000161.1:0-5453 GCA_964637535.1 uncultured Flavobacteriaceae bacterium | reverse complement strand
CTCCTAACGGGAATTAGCACGTCAAGAGCAACCATTTTTTGTGCTAAGCTCCCACCTCTTAATGTGCCGTACTGCTGTGATTTCTAGACGCAGTTTGACCTTAAATTCAAGGTTTTTGTCAATAAAGTGGTAAATTGTGGTAAATTGTGGTAATAATTTGCATATATTTGAGTTATTAAACCTGAACCAACCACTTTAAGGTGATTAATTTTATAGGAACATATGAATGTAAGGCCGATGTTAAGGGCCGGGTAATGATCCCGGTAACCCTTAAAAATCAGATGGTTCCAGTAATGAATAAGGGTTTTGTGATAAAACGCTCTGTTTTTCAACCTTGTTTAGAATTGTATCCCATGGAAGAATGGAATCTATTGATGCAGAAAATGAACAAGAAAAATAGGTTTAAGAAGAAAAACAATGATTTTATCCGTCGTTTTTCGGCAGGAGTTAAGCCTGTTGAAGTAGATGCTACAGGGCGCCTTCAGATCCCTAAGGATTTAGTTACGATTGCAGGAATTAACAAGGATGTGGTTTTGAGTTCTGCTATTAATATCATAGAAATATGGGATAAAAATAGCTACGAAAAAGTGTTGGAAGATACTGCAGAGAATTTTGCAGAATTAGCAGAAGAGGTAATGGGAGATGATGGAGACGAACTATCATAACCCTGTGCTTTTGCAGGAGTCTGTAGACGGACTCCAGATAAAAGAAAATGGAGTATATGTAGATGTCACTTTTGGCGGTGGTGGGCACTCCAGAGAAATACTAAACCGATTAGGTGTATCGGGAAAGTTATTGGCTTTTGATCAAGATGAAGAGGCGTTAAAAAATACAATTGAGGATGATCGTTTTCAGCTCATACATGAAAATTTTAGATACATCCGACAGTTTTTGAAGTTCTATGGCATTCGGGAAGTAGATGGTATCCTTGGAGATTTTGGGGTTTCATCGCATCAGTTTGACACGCCAGAACGCGGTTTTTCTACCCGTTTTGATGCAGACTTGGATATGCGTATGAGCAAGCGTAATACGCTGTCAGCAAATGATGTGGTAAACACCTACTCTTATGACGATCTAAGAAAGGTTTTGTTTACCTATGGAGATTTACGAAATGCCAATGCAATGGCTAAAACCATAGTGCAAGCTAGAGAGGAGGCTTCAATTAGCACATCGGCACAACTAAAAGAAGTGTTAGGTTCTTTTTTGCCTCAACATAAGGCACACAAGATATTGGCTCAGATTTATCAGGCCATTCGCATAGAGGTTAATCAAGAAATAGAAGTGATTAAAGCATTCTTGGTACAGACGCCAGAGCTTCTAAATAAGGGCGGTAGATTGTCAATTATCAGCTACCACTCCTTAGAAGATCGTTTGGTAAAACGCTTTATCCGAACGGGGCGGTTTGAAGGAGAACCAGAAAAAGATTTCTATGGAAACATTGATGTTCCCTTTAAAAAAGCAGGAGGTTTAATTGTACCATCTCCCAAGGAGATAAAAAGAAATAATAGAGCAAGAAGTGCAAAGTTGCGACTTGCAGAACGAATTTAAATTGACGTATTAGTTAAGTCAGTCCAAAAACTCCCCCTTTTCTCAGGGAGGGGGAGTTAAAAAAAACAGGTATGAAAGAAGGAATTTTAGACGTATTAAAAGGAAAATTTTTGGTGAGTGGAGCTGCTCCTAAAAATTGGTTATTTATTTTGTTTGCCTCCTTTTTAGCAACGGTGATGATTGCTAGTTCGCATAGTGCAGATAAGAAAGTACATCAGATAGCAGCTCTTAATGAAGAAGTAAAAGAATTGAGAAGTCAGTTTCATGATGTGAGATATGATGTACAGCAATTAAAATTAGAATCAACCATTTCAGAAATTGTGGCAACTAAAGGGCTGGGACCCTCAGAAACACCACCAAAAAAAATACGCGTTAAATCACAGTTAAAAGAGTAGTGGCAACAACAGAAAAAAGCATATTAACCAGATTGTATTTTGTGGCGGGAAGTCTTTTCTTGTTTGCCATTGTGGTGGTAGTTAAGCTAGTTAGTCTGCAAATGGTACAAGGCGATAAGTACAAGCAACTAGCTTTGGAGCGTACCGAAAAACTGTTTACGATTGCCCCAAATAGGGGCAATTTATATTCTGATGATGGGAGTCTTTTGGCCACATCTGTAACCCGCTATACCATTAGATGGGATGCCGAGACCGTGCAGAACCAAGTTTTTAAGGAAAACGTGGTTCCTTTATCGGAGGAGTTATCTAAACTATTAGGAAAATCACCTTCGCATTATCAGCAGTTGTTACGTAAGGCTAGAGAAAATAAAAATAGATATGCTTTAGTGGCTCGTAAGCTAAACTATTCGGATTACATCCAAATAAAACAGTTTCCGTTATTTAAGTTAGGACCTAACCGTGGAGGTTTTATTGTAGAACAGCATACCGTAAGAGAACATCCCTTGGGCAAAATTGCAGAGCGCAGCGTGGGTTATGAACGCCTTAATGATCATGGTAACTACGCTGGAGTGGGCTTAGAAAGAGCTTATGGGACTTATTTGCGAGGTGTAGAAGGGAAACGACTAAAACAAAAAATAGCCAAAGGGCAATGGAAGCCCATTGGATTAGATAATATTATAGAACCTCAAGATGGTTATGATGTCATTTCTACTATAGATGTTAACATTCAGGATATAGCACATCACGCTTTACTAAAACAACTAGAATATTACAAAGCAGACCATGGCTGTGTAATTGTGATGGAAACCAAAACGGGAGAAGTAAAGGCAATTTCGAACTTGGGAAGAACCTCAGAAGGGAAGTACTATGAACGCCTAAATTATGCTATTGGCGAGTCTCATGAGCCAGGATCTACCTTTAAGTTAATGTCGCTGGTAGCAGCATTGGAAGATAAAGTGGTAGATACCAGTACGGTTATCGATACCGAAAAAGGACGTTGGCGTATATATGACAGAACGGTACGCGATTCTAAACATGGAGGTTACGGAAAAATATCTGTAGGTAAAGCATTTGAAGTTTCTTCAAATACAGCTTTTGCCAAAATGATTCACAGAAATTACAAAGAGAAACCAGCAAGGTTTGTAAATAAGCTTATGGATATGGGGTTACATAAAACCCTAGGAATGCCCATTAAAGGAGAAGGAGAACCAGTACTTCGTTATCCCGGAGATAAAGGATGGTCTGGTATATCCTTAGCGTGGATGTCCCATGGTTATGAGGTGTCTATGACACCCTTACAAACCCTTACCTTCTACAATGCTATTGCCAATGATGGCGAAATGGTAAAACCACGCTTAATTAAAGCGGTTAAGGAAGGGAATAAGGTAATACATCAATTTGATAAGGAAATACTAGATGCATCTATTTGCTCTTCCGAAACCGCAGCAAAGGTAAAACAGTTGCTAAAGAATGTGGTAGAGAAAAAACATGGAACGGGACACGGGTTGTATGCTGCTAACTATTCTATGGCAGGTAAAACAGGAACTTGTCAAAAAAATTACGTGACTAAGGATCCGGATAAACTACGGTATATCTCTAGTTTTTCAGGGTATTTCCCAGCAGATAATCCAAAGTATTCCTGTATTGTGGTTATCCATGAGCCAGACAAAAGTGTAGGGTATTACGGTGCAGATGTCTCTGGACCAGTATTCAAATCCATTGCTAGAAAAATATACGCTTCTTCACCTTTGATTGATGAGGTAGATTCTTTAAAGCCAGCTAATAAAAATTTAGAAAAAGCATACGAACGCTATTATGCGGAGGCACAAAAAAATCATAATAGTGTTCCCAATGTTCAGGGAATGAGTGGTATGGATGCTGTAGCTATTTTAGAAAATATGGGCTTAAAAGTAGAGGTAAGAGGTAATGGCAAAGTAAGAAAACAATCGGTTGCCCAAGGAACAGATTTAAAGAAGGTAGATAAAATTGTATTAGAGCTTTCATGAAGTTACTCAAAGACATATTATATGGAGTACGCCTAAAAGCGGTGAGTGGATCTACCACAAAACAAGTAAATGCACTTTGTTTTGATTCTCGGAAGGTGGGTATGGACGATGTCTTTATTGCGGTAAAAGGAACGCTCGTAGATGGTCATGAATATATAGACAAGGCCATTGCAGCAGGCGCTAACACTATAGTATGCGAAACACTACCAAAAGAAATTGTAAATGAGATAACCTATATAGAGGTAGCTAGTGCTAATGCCGCCTTGGCAATTATGGCCTCTAATTTTTATGATAACCCATCTAAAAACTTAAAATTAGTTGGTATTACGGGTACCAATGGAAAAACCACGGTGAGTAGTTTGCTTTACCAACTGTTTAAAAAAGCAGGCTATAAAGTAGGTCTTATTTCTACCATAAAAATCATGGTCGATGAAAAAGAATACACTACCAATCATACCACTCCGGATGCACTAACTATTAATACATATCTGCAGCTGATGAATACTGCTGGGGTGGAGTTTTGTTTTATGGAAGTGAGTTCTCACGGAATTCATCAGAAGAGAACAGAAGGCCTGATTTTTGAAGGTGCCATTTTCACCAATTTATCGCATGATCATTTAGACTATCACAACAGCTTTGCGGAATATAGAGATACCAAAAAAATATTGTTTGATCAGTTGCCTAAGAAGGCCTTTGCACTGACCAATCTGGATGATAAAAATGGATTAATAATGCTGCAAAATACAGCAGCTAGAAAGTGTACCTATGCGCTAAAATCATATGCAGATTATAGAGCGCAGGTATTGGAACATCAATTTAATGGACAACTGCTTAAAATTGATGAAAATGAGGTGTGGAGTAAGCTTATTGGGCATTTTAATGCGTATAATATGCTTGCTATTTATGCTACTGCAGACCAATTGGGTTTAGAAAAATTGGAAATTTTGCGGCTGCTTAGTGAATTGGAAAATGTAAATGGGAGATTTCAATACTACATCTCTAAAAAACATATAACGGCTATTGTTGATTATGCCCATACACCGGATGCTTTAAAAAATGTACTTGATACAATCAACACATTAAGGACTGGAAATGAAAATGTCATCACCGTAGTGGGGTGTGGAGGTGACAGAGATAAGTCTAAGCGTCCGGTAATGGGTCATATCGCTTCAGAGATGAGCAACAAAGCCATTTTTACATCAGATAACCCACGTACAGAATCACCAACAGTGATTATTGAAGAAATGGAAGCGGGTGTAGCACCGCAAAACACAAATAAAATTCTTTCTATAGAAAATAGAGAACAGGCTATTAAAACGGCATGTCAGCTCGCTATGGATAAAGATATTATTCTGGTAGCTGGAAAAGGACATGAGACCTATCAAGAGACCAATGGAAAACGGGTCAATTTTGATGATTTTAAAATTGTAAAGAAACTTTTAACGCATTTAAATAAATAAGCAACCTGTAAAGGTTATAGTTGAAACGAATACTTATGCTGTAC
>CAZWVO010000160.1:0-5478 GCA_964637535.1 uncultured Flavobacteriaceae bacterium | reverse complement strand
TCGGCAAGTCTTATTGAACATTCGCCTAATGTTACGCTAATTATAGTGAGTAATCCTATGGATACAATGACCTATTTGGTGCATAAAACAACCAAGCTTCCTAAGCATAATATTATTGGTATGGGTGGGGCGCTAGATAGCGCACGCTTTAAATATCGCTTGGCAGAAGCCTTAGGAGCTCCTATCTCAGATGTAGACGGAATGGTTATTGGCGGTCATAGTGATAAAGGGATGGTGCCTTTAACTAGACATGCAAGTAGAAACAGTGTAGTAGTGTCAGAATTTTTAAGTGCAGAGCGCTTAGAGCAAGTTGCAGCAGATACCAAAGTAGGGGGAGCTACCTTAACAAAATTATTATGAACCAGTGCTTGGTATGCACCAGGAGCAGCAGTTTCTGGATTGGTACAAGCCATTGCTTGCGATCAGAAAAAGATGTTCCCATGTTCTGCCTTTTTGGAAGGGGAATATGGCCTGGATGATATCTGTATTGGAGTGCCTGTAATTTTGGGTAAAAACGGTATAGAAAAGATAGTAGCTATTGAACTAGACGCCGCTGAAAAGGCAAAAATGCAAGAAAGTGCCGCTGGAGTGAAGAAGACCAACGGACTTTTAGAATTATAGTAGACAGCGCAGTATACGAATACTTAGCAAAGGGCATCCAGTTACGATACAAATCTGACTAGGATGCCTTTGTATTATAAAACCAGTAAATATATTGTCAGTTCCTATCTTAAATGATATATTTGCACGCTGTTACAAAACCTAAAAATATAGTTAAACCATGCAGAATAAAGGACTTGTCAAACTTTTTGGGCTCCTTTTCGGAATTGTGAGTATTTATTCCCTTTCCTATACGTTCATAACCAATAAAGTTGAGAAAGAAGCGGCAGCTTATGCGGCTACCATTATCTCGGAGACCGATGATAATAGTTATAAATCCATGAGAGATTCCGTAGCATCTATCTATTTAGATTCTGTTGGGAATACTTCGCTTTTTGGATATACCAACTATAATGAAGCTAAGGAAAAAGAATTAAATAAAGGTTTAGACCTTAAAGGGGGTATTAATGTTACCTTACAAATCTCCGTTAGGGATATCCTTTTTGGTTTAGCCAATAAGACCAAGAACCCTATTTTTAATAGAGCACTAGACCAGGCAGATGAGAAATCTAAGGATAGTGATGAGACCTATTTGGATTTGTTCTTTGAATCTTTTGAAGAATTAAAAGGAGATGCTAAACTTTCTGATCCAGAATTTTTTGGTAACAGAACGCTTAGTGGGGTGGTAAATAATCAAATGACCGATGCGCAGGTAAAACCACTTATCAGAACTAAAATTGATGAGTCTATAGAATCGGCTTTTGAAGTACTGCGTGAACGTATTGATGGTTTTGGGGTTACCCAACCTAATATTCAGCGCGAAGGAACTTCTGGACGTATTTTAGTAGAACTGCCAGGAGCAAAGGATATAGCAAGAGCAAAAACCTTAATTTCGAGTACGGCAGAATTGCAGTTTTGGGAAACTTACCCGCCTAATACGCAAGGCTTGAATGTTTTTCTAGCCCAAGCCAATGAGGAACTAAAGTCGATCTTAAATATTAAAGAAGATAGTGTGGTTTCGCAACAAAAAGACGAAACCGAAATAGATTCGCTATTATCTGATGTAGACGAAGAGATTACCCAACAGGTAAATCCACTTTTCGATATTTTAAAACCCGGTTCTAACAGTAGAGCTATCGCAACTGCAGAGATTAAGGATACCGCCTTAGTAAACAGCTATCTAAAGAATCCACGTATTTTGCGTTTACTTCCAACAGATGTACAGTTTACCAAATTTGCTTGGGAGCGCCCAGCAAAAGGTTCTGAGGTGGTGGGCTTATATGCCTTACAATCTAACCGGGAGAATAAGCCTAGAATTAGTGGCGATGTGGTAAGTGATGCGCGTTCGCAATTTGACCAATTTAGTAGACCTGCGGTTGGGATGAATATGAATGTAAGAGGGGCAAGAGAATGGGAAAAACTGACCGATGAGGTAAATAAAAACCAAACAGGTATTGCCATTGTTCTAGATGACAAAGTATATACCGCTCCAGGGGTTTCACAACCCGGGGGTATTGCAGGTGGGAGCTCCGAGATTACAGGAGATTTTACGGTAAATGAAACCAGAGATATTGCCAACGTATTACGTGCCGGTAAATTACCAGCTAAGGCAGAAATTATTCAGTCGGAAATAGTAGGACCTTCACTAGGGCAAGAGGCTATTGATAATGGTTTAATGTCGTTCTTAATTGCCATGTGTATTGTTCTTGTATGGATGGTTTTCTATTACGGGAAAGCAGGAATATTTGCAGACATTGCGCTCTTATTCAACATTGTATTAATCTTTGGTGTTCTAGTAAGTATTAATGCGGTACTAACCTTACCTGGTATTGCAGGTATTGTATTAACCATAGGGATGTCTGTGGATGCCAACGTACTTATCTTTGAACGTATTAAAGAAGAACTAGCAAAAGGCAAGGGCAAGGCCCAAGCCATATCGGATGGTTTTAGTAATGCCTTGTCCTCTATTTTAGATGCGAACATTACGACAGGACTTACGGCTATTATCCTCTTTATTTTTGGTTCTGGACCTATTAAAGGATTTGCAACAACCTTAATTATTGGTATTTTCACCTCCTTATTTACTGCAATTTTTATTACGCGTTTACTGGTAGATTGGTATATAAGTGGAAAAAACAGATCCTTAGATTTTACAACACCGCTGACTAAAAATTTATTTAGAAATATCAATGTCAACTTCTTAAGCAAGCGTAAAATTGCCTATATCTTTTCGTTTCTTCTTGTATCCGTAGGGGTATTTTCTTTGGTTACCCAAGGTTTGCCACAAGGGGTAGATTTTATTGGAGGGCGTACCTATACCGTACGCTTTGATAAAGATGTAAGTCCAGAGGAAATTACGTCACTCCTAAATACCGAAGAAGTTTTTGGTAATGGAACCAAGGTAAAAACCTATGGAGACAACAATCAAATTAAGATTACAACGCCCTATAAAGTAGATGTTGAAGGAAATGAAGTAGATGATGAAATTCAAAATAAGCTGCATACGGCATTAGGTAACTATTTACCTGCAGGTACTAGCTATGACAATTTTATTACGGGTTCGGGAGATGATGCTATAGGTATTATGCAATCTGTTAAGGTAGGGCCTACCATTGCAGATGATATCAAGAAAAATGCCTTCTTAGCCATCATTGGATCCTTGGCGGTAGTATTCCTGTATATCCTATTACGTTTCCGTAAATGGCAGTTCTCTTTAGGAGCTGTAGTGGCGGTATTCCACGATGTAATGATTGTATTAGGAATCTTTTCCCTAGTAGGTAAGATTATGCCTTTTAACATGGAGATCGATCAGGCTTTTATTGCAGCTATTCTTACGGTAATTGGGTACTCTTTAAATGATACAGTGGTAGTGTTTGACCGTATTCGTGAAATTATTGGGGAGAAGGGATGGAAAGCAGGAGAGAATGTAAATCAAGCCTTGAATAGTACCTTAAGTAGAACCTTAAATACCTCGCTAACGACCTTAGTAGTATTATTGGCCATCTTTATTTTTGGTGGTGAATCCTTACAAGGGTTTATGTTCGCGATGATAATTGGTATTATAGTAGGTACCTATTCTTCCTTGTTCATTGCAACTCCAGTAATGTTTGATACGCTAAAGAAAAAAATGCTTTCGGGAGAAACGAAGGAGTAGTAAAGAATTTTTAAAATAGTATAAAAACCGCTGGTTCTAGACATTGTTAAGAGCAGCGGTTTTTTAGTGCCTTATAGGAGCCAATTTTAGTGGTTTGAGGGCAAGATAGTACTCCTGTTTGGGCTATAAGATGCTTCCTATGGAACCCTTTTCTGAGGGGCGTAATACATAGGTACTCTTTGGATGCAATCCAGGTTCATTTCTATGCGATACATATAGAATAGTAGTTTTACTTTCTTCTGCTATCTTATTCACTAAGCGTACAAAAACAGCAGCGCTGGTATCATCTAAATCTACTGTGGGTTCGTCCAAAATAAGCAGCAGCGGATGTTTTATTACAGCGCGTGCAAGCATGAGCATACGTTGTTGCCCCCTAGTAAGCTCGTGAAAATAGGCATGCTTTAGGTGTTCCATTTGTAAGAGTTGCAACCATTTTTTGGCTAGTTTCCGTGCTGCAGCTGTTGGTTGAACGTAGAGGCCGATAGAATCGTATAAGCCCGAAATAAGCATATGTTCTAAGCTGTGATAACCTAGAAAACGTGCTGTCATAGATGCCGTTACATAACCTATCTTTTCTTTAATTTCCCAAATGCTTTCTCCACTGCCTTTTTTTCTTCCAAATAGGTATAACTCTTGGCCGTAGCCCTTACTGTTTTCTCCGGTAATCATAGATAAGAGCGTAGTTTTTCCACTCCCATTTGCTCCAACAAGTTGCCAGAACTCCCCAGGCCGTATGGTCCAGTTAATGTTGTGCAGTACGGTATAATTACCATACTGTACAGAAACCGCTTTTAGCGCAACAAGAATAGGACTGTCTATAGGGTACTTCTTCAAGGGTGAAGGAATAGGTTGATCAAAGTGAATAGGTTTTGCGGTTCCTAAGATGTCCATAGTAGCCGTATCTGTTTGTAGGGCAAGTTCGTTTTTGTCTAAGCGATAGTATGTGGTAATAAAGGGAAGGCAATCTGTTTTTCTACTCACAAATTGAATAATAGAAAGCTTACTAGCAAGGTCTTGTAATTTTTCCTTTAAACGTACTTGGGTTGCAGTGTCTAAACTGTCAAAAGGATTATCTAAGATTAAGAAAGTAGGGTGGTCTTTAAGCAGGTGTTGCAACAAGGCTTTTTTTTGCTCTCCGCTAGAGAGCGAACGTATAGCTTGTTGCCGTTGGGTATGCATTTTTTTAATATGATGCCGTGCTTCTTCCTCAATAAATTGCGCTAATATCAGTTTGGAGAATAAGGCAATTTTTGCTCCTTTTAGGGCCTCAAAACCGCTAGGAGGTTCCTTGCTCATAAGACGTTTAATACACGTCTTTTTGGAGGAAGCGTTGGTGGTAAAAATGGCCCAATGCGGAAGGTGATTCAAAAGAATACGGCTTTAGGCATACTAAAGTATAGAATTGTATGCTGGTGTACAACTCTGAATTTCTATTCAGATAGCGTTTTACGTTATCAAGGAGTAATACGTTTAAGAGACGTTATTTGTTCTAAAAATATGAACAGGATTGTCCGCATAGCTTGTGCTAGTGTCTAAGAACATTTCATTATTCAATGCCACCTTTTGCGAAGGAATATTGTTAATGTGAATAATGGAAATTAAAGAACTAGCTAGTTCTTGTTCAAATGCGTAGGTCTTACATTTTTTGGCGGCTTCCGTAGCGTAGCCCTGTTTCCAATATTGTGGTAAAATAGAATAACCTATTTCTAATTCCTGCACCCCAT
>CAZWVO010000159.1:0-5508 GCA_964637535.1 uncultured Flavobacteriaceae bacterium | reverse complement strand
TATTGTAGTCGTAATTTTGAATTTGTATATGCCCATTAAAGGCAGCAATTTTTTCCCTAACCTTATGTTTTAGGCCTACTCCCGTAGCAATGGCAACCAACATCATTATAACCCCAATTGCAATAGCTGTAATTGCAATTTTTATAATTGGCGCGGAAATGCTAATTTTATGCTCCTTACCTGCAATCAGGCGTTTAGCTATAAAAAATTCTAAATTCAACTCATGGCGTTTTTATCCGGTATCAAAAATACAGTTTTATTATCGGTTTTAATGATCGCTGCATGCGGAAACCAAGGGAAGTCGCAAAAAAAAATAGAAACTGTAAGCACCCAAGAAATACCTGTTAAAAAGGAAAAGTCAATTATTGTTGCCGCTAACAACACTGCTGCCTACCTTCCTATACTGCAGGGAAAAAAAATTGCTGTAGTAGCCAATCCAACCAGTGTCATTTTTAAGAATGACAACACCCATACGCACCTCGTAGATTCGCTACGATCTTTGCAGATTGACATCAAAAAAGTTTTTGCTCCGGAACACGGTTTTAGGGGCGCAGCAGATGCTGGAGAAACCGTAAAAGACGGAATAGATACCAAAACGGGCTTAGCCCTAATATCCTTATACGGAAAAAACAAAAAACCCACCGCAGAACAACTCTTAGATGTAGATTTGGTACTTTTTGATATTCAAGATGTGGGAGTGCGGTTTTACACCTACATTGCCACCTTGCAACTGGTCATGGAAGCCTGTGCTGCGCTAGACATTCCGGTAGTCCTTTTAGACCGGCCTAACCCTAATGGAAGCTACGTAGATGGGCCTACTATGGAAGCTAAACATCGTAGTTTTTTAGGAATGACTCAAATTCCACTAGTATACGGAATGACCATTGGAGAATACGCCGAAATGATTAATGAAGAAGGCTGGTTATCTGAAGGTGTAAAGGCACAACTTACTGTAATTCCTTTACAAAATTACAAGCGTTCCAGGCCCTATAGCCTGCCTATACGACCTTCTCCAAACCTACCCAACGACTTGGCTATTAATTTATACCCCAGCCTTGGTTTCTTTGAAGGCACTTTTGTAAATGCTGGCAGAGGTACAGGAGATCAATTTCAACGTTATGGCGCTCCCTTTATGAAATCTTCTTCCTATGGTTTTAAATACACCCCTGAACCAAATTTTGGGGCAAAACATCCTAAACATAAGGGAGAAATATGCTATGGGAAAGATCTTAGCACGCACCAATTTATTTACGAAATAAACTTAGAATGGTTACTAGATGCCTATCTACACACTAAAGACAAAACAGCTTTTTTTAATACTGCTTCCTTTACCAAACATGCAGGAACTGCCCTTTTGCAGCAGCAAATTGAGTCCGGTCTTAGTGCTTCTGAAATTAAAGCTAGTTGGCAAAATGATATAGAGGCATTTACAAAAAGAAGAGCCCCCTATTTAAGGTATGAGTAGTCTAACATAGGTTTAATGTATTCCCCATTTTCTGCAATAAATCGCTAAAAAATGAAGAAAAAGACTATTTTTCGTTTGATACAGCGATATCTTTATCAGGGCTTTTATATTTCTTAAACGGAATCTTAAGCAACTTCCCAATATGCCCGTTAGCGAACTCATCTGGGTACGTATCTACTCCAAATACAATATCTTCATTACGCATTTTGGCAAAGGTACCAAAGAGTCTATCCCAAATGGAAAGGATGTTACCGTAATTCGTATCGGTATACGGGAGTTGATAATGATGATGTACCTTATGCATATCTGGAGATACAATAACCCAACTAATGATATCATCTACCTTTTTAGGTAACGAAATATTGGCGTGATTAAACTGAGAAAGCACCACAGAAATAGATTGATAAATCATTATAATCCCAACCGGAGCGCCAACAAGTACAACTCCTAGACAGGTAAAAAGAAAACGAATTACACTCTCTCCAGGGTGATGCCTATTGGCAGTAGTAGTATCTACATGATGGTCTGTGTGATGAATTAAATGGAAACCCCAGAGCACCTTAACCTTATGTTGCACCCAATGCGCCAACCAAGCGCCAATAAGATCTAGCAAAATTACGCCGATTACAATTTTAGCCCATAAGGGTAGGCTTAGCCATTGCAATACCCCAAAATCATTGGCCAATGTCCATTCACTAGAAAAAAATAATAGCGCTGCTAAACCAAAATTAACTACAATGGTGGTAAGGGTAAAAAAGATATTAATACCCGCATGTTTAAACTTCTTATAATCAAAACGTACTAAGGGAATGAGATACTCTAGCAACCAAAAAAAAGTGATCCCAGAGATCAGAATAAGACTTCTGTGTAGTGGGGGAATAGTCTCAAAATAGGCAATTACGTCTTCCATAGAATAAAGATACTTATTTTTATAAAATGTGTTTTAACCAAGTCTGCGTTTCATTTCCTCCACTATTTCAAAAGCAGCTGGGCAAATGGCTATATTTTTTAAGGTAAGATTACTAATCTGATGAAACTTTTTTCTGTTGGTATGCGGGAATTCGCTACAAGCCTTTGGGCGCACATCATAAATACTACAGTAATTATCTGCTCCAAGAAATGTGCAAGGTAGCCCCTGCAATACATAATCATTATCTTCATCTACATGCAAATATTGGGCTATAAATTGTTGCGGTTTTAACCGTAAATGTTTTGCAATACGCGTAATATCTGCATCAGTAAAAAGAGGCCCTGTAGTCTTACAACAATTAGCACATTGGAGGCAGTCTACACGGTCAAAAGTAGCCGTATGTAATTCCTGCATGAGATAATCTAACTGCTTGGGAGGTTTCTTCTTTAGCTTGGCAAAAAACTTCTTATTTTCTTGTTGTTTTTCCTTAGCTTTCCCAGGCAACTCTGCTATACGTTTATTCATCCTTTACTAGGCTAAGCGCTGTTTCATACAGTTGCCTACTCCACTCCTCGGAGGCTTTAGAAATTTCTGAGGTAAGCACAGGTTGTTTTTCTACAATTTTACTTCCGGTTGCGGTATTGAAAAACGCATTTAGCTCTTCTTTTTGAGTTTCGGTCATTTTAGACCTATCGTTAAGCAATTGTTTTGCTGTATCCGTTTGATAAAATTGAAGCATTTCTTTAATTTCACCTGCCTCAAAGTGTTTGGCGTAAATAACGCCTATTAAGCCTTTTATCTCGCTCATAGCCTGTGCCTTATTTGCTTTAAGATAAGACCATCCTTGGGCATTACTTTCTTTTTCAGGAAACTGTTTTCCTAACATACTTAATAATTGTCCATAAGCGTAATCGTATTGCGCCATGGTTCCATTACTATCTAAGTATGTGGCAATGCTATTTTGATGCTCCGTAGTAACATCCTTAGTTTCTTGGGCTATTAACGACATGCTACTGCATAGCATCACAAGAAAAAACAAGTGTACGTTTTTCATAAGGTTTCGTAATTTGCATGCAAAATACGAAATTTGATAGGGAACGACATTTTTGGCACTGCTTTACTCGATTATTTAGCCGGAAACTATACACAAGATATTCGCACCTATTCTTCCTTAGACGAGAAAGATTGGCTTCCACTACCCTATCTTTTTAGGGCATACAACGATATGCCTAAGTTAGAAAAAGAAGCACTGCAACACTGCAAAGGAACTGTCTTAGATATTGGCTGTGGAGCAGGCAGTCATAGTCTTTGGCTACAGGAACAAGGACTAGAAGTAACTGCTTTAGATGCCTCTAAAGGTGCGGTAACAACCTGCAGTAAGCGCGGTGTTTCTAAGGTAATTCATGCCAATTTGTATGACTATAAGGAAAAACAATACGACACTTTGTTACTGTTAATGAATGGAATAGGTTTAGCAGGTTCTCTAGGCGCTTTAACACGGTTTTTTAGTCACTTAAAATTGCTGCTAAAACCTGGAGGGCAAATTTTATTAGATTCTTCAGATATTATATATATGTACCAAACAGCAGAAGGAGATCATTGGGTGCCTATGGAAATGACCTATTATGGTGAAGTTAGCTTTGAAATGGAATACAAGGGTAAAAAAACGCCATCTTTTCCCTGGTTATACCTAGATTATAATACACTGCAGCGTGCTGCTCTTACCAACAATTTAACATGTGAACTTGTAAGTCATGGGGAACATTACGACTATTTAGCTAAATTAGTCTTAGTGGTATAATAGGAAAGTTCATTTTTCCGTTATATATTAAACATCTTAATAAAAAAATTACCATGAAGAAATATCGTCTTATTCTTGCTTACCTCATTATAGGATGTATGATTAGTTGTTCTAGTAACTCTGGAGATGATGATGCCGCTGGCACACCGGATCCAGGAGGAGTAGATAGGTCTGCTAACTTACTGGCTACCGGAGCTTCTGCCAACGATATTTTATCCAATGATAATTTTGATAGACTCGTTATTGAAATAGGCTTTGTTGCTGGCTTTAGACCTACTACAGCTGCGATGACAGAGTTTGAAGAATATTTAAGAGAACGTACTTTTAAGGAAGACATAGAAATTATATTTAACGAAATTCCATCTCCGGCGGAAGAAGCCCTAGAACTCCAGGAAATTGCAGATTTTGAAACGCAACACAGAACGGCCTATAATGATGGTAGTACCATTGCTATTTATATCTTTTTTGCTGATGCGCCTGCAGATTCTGACGATAATGAAAATGGGTTAGTTACCCTAGGAGCAGTATACCGAAATACCTCTATGGTAATTTACGAATCTACCATTAGGCGATTATCGGACAGAAGTTCGCTAGTAACCACAGCAGATGTGGAAGCAGCAACCTTGAACCATGAGTTTGGGCATTTATTTGGCTTGGTAAATTTAGGTACTCCAGTAGTTAATGATCACGAAGATCCAGAAGCTCAAAACCATTGTGTTATTAATCCTTGTTTAATGCGCGCCGAACTTAGCTTTGGATCGTCTGCCATGAAAATGCTATCCGATATTGCGGCTAAAGGTGGTGCTGCACCTGAATTGGATGCTGAGTGCATCTTAGATTTACAGGCTAACGGAGGGCGATAATCCTCAAAATTACATGGTGTTCAAAATTTGGCCCTAAGGGCTACTACTGCAATATTGCCTTTAAGGAATATTTAAATACTTATGCGTTTGTAAGGATACTTTCCACTTAGGGTGTTGCATTACATAACCTACAATTAGAGGTGTTACTTTATCTCGTACACTCCATTCCGGTTGTAAGTATAAAATACAGGAATCGCTTACTAACGCAGCCTGCTCTTCGGCAAAAATTAAATCGTGTTTATTATATACAATTACCTTAAGTTCATGAGCTTTTGCATAAATTATCCCCGAAGGTAGTTTGTTCTTTTTGGGCGAAAGACAAATCCAATCCCATAAGCCAGTAAGCGCATAAGCGCCAGAAGTTTCTATGTGGGTTTGCAGCCCTTTAGCTTTTAAAGCGGTAGTAAGTGGTTGCATATTCCAAGTAAGTGGTTCTCCACCGGTAACCACTATAGTATCTGAATATTGG
>CAZWVO010000158.1:0-5510 GCA_964637535.1 uncultured Flavobacteriaceae bacterium | reverse complement strand
CTATACCATAACGGCAACACCTTATCAAGAAAACAATTTACAAGGAGCTGTAGGTATTCCTCTTACTCATACGTTTACTATTGTGGATAACGGAACATCTTTTACTGGAAGAACTACTTCGCTACAACTTATAAACGCAGATACTGATTTACCAATTCAGTTCTTAGGCAGAAATACCGTAATTGATCTTGATGAGATTAATCATCCTTTATTAGATTTTAGAGCCATTTCCTCTCCTAATATTGTAGGTAGTTTTAAAATAGAACTTAGTGGACCAGTATCTTTTACTAGAACAGATAATACTTCTCCATATTCTCTTTTCGGAAATGATGGAGCTAATTTTACCGGTAGAAATCTTAGTGCTGGAAGTTATAGTTTAACCGCTACGCCCTATGAAGGAAGCGATTTAGAAGGAAGTGCGGGGATTGCCTTAACAGTTAATTTTGAGCTTACTGAAACTGAAATTTCTACTTTTAATGGTCGTGCTACTTCAATACAAATGATTAATGCAAATACCAATGAGGCTATTCAGTTTGTTTGGAACGGAAACACCGTAAACCTTGAAGAGTTGGGCAATCCACAACTTAGTTTTAGAGCCATTTCCTCTCCTAATATTGTAGGAAGTATGGAAATGAAATTAACAGGACCTGTTTCGCATACAACAGTAGAAAATTTCTCTCCTTATACCCTCTTTGGAGACACTAATGGAAACTTTGCTGGTAGAAACCTACCTGCTGGAGAATACACTATGGAAATAACGCCTTATGAAAACCCTTTCCTTGAGGGAAAAGAGGGAGAATCACTAACTATTACATTCTCTTTAATAAACAGTGGTATCAATCTAAAAGTTCCAGATACTTTTACTAGTGCAATTGTCTACCCTAACCCAAGTTCGGATGGGCGGTTTACCATTCAGCTTCCTACTCAAACTACGACTACAGGAAACTATAGTATTGTTAATGCTGCAGGAATACAAATACAATCGGGAACCTTAGATGAAGCAACAGGGCAGGCTTTAGCTATTGATCTATCATCCACCGGGGTTTCTAGTATGTATTATCTTATTTTGCGAACCCTACAAGGGGTAGAAACACTACCGTTATTAAAAAATTAGCATACCTCTTAACATCATACTAAAGCAGCTTTTTCTAGAAAAGCTGCTTTATTTATTTAAAGAAAGTCTAATGAACCGCCCTAATTGCCCCAAATTCTTATCCATAAGCGCCTAAGTAAACGCTGCCTATCGTTTTCAAATTTTGGGGTTTCTTTTACCTTCAATTGGCCCTCTTGAACAACTAATTCATAGTTAAAAACAAACTTTGTTTCACTCGGATCTATACTCATTAAACCAAACCTCAAGTCGTTAAAAAATAGTTGATGATCCTTCTGCTCTACAGTATACCAGCCTTCACTAATCTTAATTAGGCGTTTTACTTTTTCTGCTGTAGCTAGGGTGCCTAATAACTCATGTTGTTTTGGAAAAGCCCTAAAACTAATGGGATGCGAATCAAAAAAAGAGTACTCTCCAATAAGATAGGCCTCTTGGGTATCTACATTAGCCGTCCAAAGAATAGTATTAAATGGCGTAGGCCGGGTTTGTATTTCCGTATAGACAACACCTTGAGCTTCTAGTGCAGCTGTAAATTTTTGATATGAAATTCCTTTAAGGAGTACTGTAACCCCTAAGTAAGCCGTACTCCATACCAGCCCTAGCGTATTGTATTTCCTTCGCTTTCTTGATGTTCTTTTTTGCCGCATGGCTAAGAGTAAGAACACCATAAAGGGCAGAGTGTATACAGGATCAATAACAAAAATAGTTTTAAACGCCAAGCGGGTATCAAAAGGCCAGAAAAATTGCGTACCCCAGGTAGTAAACGCATCTAAAATAGGGTGTGTACATAGGCCCCAGAACATTAATTTAGACCAGTCTTTCCAACTTGTTCCTTGCTTACGTTCCCACCTAGAGATTAAAAACCCAAATACCGGTGCAAATAAAATACTAAATAACAAGGAATGGGTAAAGCCCCTATGCACTTCTATATTAGTAACTGTATCGGTAAAAAACCTTGCTAGCACATCCAAATCTGGAACCGTACCCGCAATAGCACCATAAAGTGCTGCCTTATTCCCTACTTTTTTCCCTAAAACAGCTTCTCCTACAGACGCTCCTAAAACAATTTGCGTAAGTGAATCCATAAGCTGTTAAGGACAATCCCCTATAATTAAACGATATTCATTTTCTTTAACAAGAATGAGGCATTCATATTTTGACATATTCCTTTTTTAAATTGATAGTCAAAATGCAGCTCCCCTTCTGTAATCTCCGCATCAAAATAATAATTTTTTACCTGGGGGAGTTCTTCGGCAACTTCGCAGAGGCTCAAATCATGTGTAGCAATAATTCCTGTAGAATAAGACCCCACCAGTTTTTCTACAAATTTTCTAGAACCAATAGCCTTATCTGTACTATTTGTTCCTTTCAAAATTTCGTCTAAAACTATGAAGTAAGACTCCTCCCCTATCCGATCTACTATATATTTTAGTCGTTTTAACTCGGAATAAAAATACGATTCATCATCCGTAAGAGAATCTGTAGTACGCATACTGGTAATTAGTTTTATGGGGGTATAACTTGCTTCTGTAGCGCATACCGGAAGACCCACATTAGCCATTACCAATTGCAACGAAACTGTACGTAAAAATGTACTTTTACCAGCCATATTGGCTCCAGTAATAATAAAAAACTGTGCCTTATCAATGGTAATATCATTTGCCACACTTTTCCGCGGATCCAATAAAGGGTGTGCTACCTGAGTTGCCTTTAAGACACATTCATTCTGCGTTATTTTTGGAAAGGCATAATTGGGATGGTTAAAACTAAAATTACCCAAGCTATTATAGGCATCAAAAAAAGCAATGGTACTAAACCACTGTGCTACCTCATCTTTATGACGGTAAATCCATTTTTCCAATTTCATCACCTGACGAATATCCCATAGTACCAAGGCGTTTCCTAAAAAAGCCATCAGAATATTATTTCGTTGGTCTAGCGCCGATAAAATCCCAGAAAATTCTTTTAGCACCGCAGACACCTTAACATCTGTACTAATTAATTTTTTCTGTTGTTCTTGAAGCAAGGGTGCCTTAAAATGGGTTGCTTCTACCTGTAAAACCAATTGTTGGTATTGCTGAAAGGTATTTTGAATTTTACTGGTATGGACTGCCAATTGCGTAATTTTCTTGGTAAACTTAGCTGTAATCAATAATCCTAAGCAAATCCATACTCCTACAATCGCTAAGGGAATTATTTCAATAAAACCAGCTATCAAAACACCTAAGGACAAGAATGAAAAGAGGTTCACCATCCAAGATTTTATCCTAGACATAAAAGCAACATAACCCCCTAACCATTTTAAAATAGTGCTATAGGTTGTCTCCGTTTTTACCAAAGAGGCTACTGCAGTAAACTGCTGTCTCCAAACTGGCATTGCAGCAAGCTCCTTTACGGCCTCTTGTTTCTCTGGAATTGCTGTTGTAGTATTGGACATAAAAACAGATGCCAAGAATTCCCTCCCTTGGGGCAAGGCCGTTCTATTACAATATTGAAAAAATGAACCAACGCCAAACAAATCAATGTCTTGACTAAAATAATGCGTTCCATCTTTAAATTCTTCTCCAGCGGGTAGCTGATGAAATTTGCGTTCTAGCACTAATAGTTCCGTTTTATTGAGTTCAATTAAAGCCTTTAATTGATCTCTTTTGTACTGCAAATCGGTGTGGCGAGATACTAAAAAAAGAAATAGTGCTACTGCTACTAAAGCAGCCCCCAGCACCAACTTAATATTTGTAAAAACAACATACACCACTACAGCGGTGATTACAAAAAGGAACAAACGCAACATACTAGATACAAACAACTGTTGCTTTATTTTTGCAAGTGTAGCTTTATTGATAGCTAATTGCTCATTATAAAAAGTAACACATGCATTCATAAAAACAAGGGTAAGAAGTTGATAGTATTATAGCGCATTGAGCGCCGTTTTTAGTTTTTTGGTAAGCTTGGATACCACTAACTCATAAGAATGATCTATTAATGATCTAACAAGTTCTGGCGGTAATTCTGTAATAAATAAGGTATTCCAATGTACTTTGCTCATATGATATCCGGGAGTAATAACCCCATCATATGTTTCTCTTAAGGCTATCGCTTTTTCTGGATCACATTTAAGATTGACCCGAGAAGGTACGCGCTCTAAAGGTGCTAAGGCAAACATTTTTCCCATGACCTTAAACACTAGGGTAACCTCATCAAAGGGAAACTCTTCTGTAACTCCTTTTTTACCAATACAATATGTTCTAAATTCTTCTATATTCATTGGAATACACGATCTATTTCTTTTCTGTGTTAGTCTATAAACGCTTTAAATTCCGTTAGAATCATACACAATAACCTTTGTCCAGAGCGCTTCACATTCCTCTACAAATTGTACATGGGCGGCTTCTTTTTGATAGTGTTCTTGTTCCTCCGCAGAAGCAAAAGTGACCACTAAGGAATACGTAAAAGACCCATCTACAACGTCTCTAGAGGCTTGAGGAGGAGTCCCAATAAAGTTTGTTTGGGCATATTTAGAGGCTTCCAGAAAAGTTTGTAAAGCACGTTCAAATTTTTGCCGGTCGGCTTCGTTATTGGGATTTTTTAACCAAAAGTATACGGTATGTACAAAATGGGTGTCAAATTTCTCCATAGCATCTTTAGTTTGTCCATTTACGGATAAAGTTACTGTTAAAAATAAAACGATAACGGCTATTTTTTTCATCTTTTATATTTTACCATATGTGAATATCAAATACCTTAGTCTTGTTTTTCAGCAATCTGATTCTTAACCTCCAGTGCCGTATGGTCTAACTCCCAACCAAGGGCGTCTACCATATTTTGCATCATAAGTACAGCATCTAAAGCTTCCTTTTTAGCTGCATTAAGCAAACCACTTTGAGGTACTTTCTCTCGTATATGGGCCTTTGCCTCCTTGTTTAATTGGGTAAGATCATCTGGCGAAAAGGAATTGAATATCCCATTCTTAATATCGTAAAACTCAAGTTCAGGTTCTACAGAGAGTATCTTAGGTTCTGGAAAATGAGACAATACAATGCGCTTCTTAGTGGTATCTGCTCTGAATTCTATTGCCTTAAGGTCGTAGCCTACATGAACTTTTGCCCGTATTACAACCAGCGCTTTCTTTTTACTAGTAAAAAGACTTAAGAAACGTTCTTTGGTATTTTCGTAAGTATATATTTCTGCAAAATCGCCTTCAACTGAGATGAGTTTACAGACCTTTTGCATTTTTTCTAATAAGATTACGGATTGGCTATTAGTGCGTTCCTTGTCTTTTTTTCGATAGAAAAAGCTGAACACCCAATACATTAATATAGCACCTACAGCAATTCCTAACATTATGGCAATAAATCCGTCCATGTGGTAAAGATAAGAAGATATGGTTTAGGGATTAATG
>CAZWVO010000157.1:0-5570 GCA_964637535.1 uncultured Flavobacteriaceae bacterium | reverse complement strand
CTGAAGGGGCTAATAACTTTATTGAAGCCGTTACCAGCGGCACACTTGCTACAGGAGATCCCGACGAGTTTGAAGAAGTTCGAAGTATTGAGGAACGTAGAGATAGACTTACCGAAAACAACCTCATTTTTGCAAGTAGTTATACACTTAACAAAGACAATAAAAGCAGTATTAATGACAACAGCTTTTATCAATACCGCTTTAAAATTGAAACCGCGGGAAATCTGCTCTCTGGAATTGCTAATATTATTAATTTTAATGAAAATGAAGATGGTAACAAATTGGTGTTTGATGTACCCTATTCCCAATACGTAAAAACAGAATTCGACTTTATTAAACATTGGGATCTTTCTAGAGCTAATGTTCTTGCCTTTCATAGTTTCTTTGGTATTGCAATTCCCTATGGCAATGCAGATAACATTCCTTTTACGCGCAGTTATTTTGGTGGAGGCTCTAATGATAATAGAGCCTGGTTTCCCTATTCTTTAGGCCCAGGAAGAACCAGAAATCTTAATGATTTTAATGAAGCTAATTTAAAACTGGCTATGAACCTAGAATACCGCTTCCCGGTAGCAGGTAATATTAAAGGAGCGCTTTTTGCAGACGCCGGTAACATCTGGAATGTTTTTGATAATGTTGAAGATCCCGATGCTACCTTTAACGGTTTTAGTTCCTTGGCCGATATTGCGCTGGGTACAGGCTTTGGCTTGCGGTACGATTTTAGTTACTTTATTTTTAGGGTAGATGCTGGATTTAAAACCTATAACCCTGCTGAAGAACCTGCCAAAAGATGGTTTCGAGAATACAACTTTGCGAATGCTATCTTTCAGATAGGAATCAACTATCCGTTCTAAAAAAGAGGGCATATTGTAAATTACTTGTTAAAGAATAGGACACGCCTTCAAAGTTTAAACCTGAAACTAAAAAAAACGACTTTTTTTTGCTTTAGTTAACGAAAACGTTTGCGTTCTAGTACTTTGTTACTTAAACCGTTAAGGCAACACATAATTATACGCTTACGTTATAAAACAAGAACAAAATTCCCGTATAGACTACCGCTTATTTTATTACTTTTGCTGCATCTTTTTTAACTCAAACAGATAAAAATTATGACTCACGATATAAAGCCAGGTGTTGCTACAGGCGATGAAGTACAGGCAATTTTTAATTATGCAAAGGAAAAAGGCTTTGCCCTTCCCGCAGTAAATGTAATTGGTTCCGATACCTTAAATGGAGTAATGGAAACTGCTGCAGCTTTAAACGCGCCAGTAATTATTCAATTTTCCAACGGCGGTGCACAATTTAATGCAGGTAAAGGTTTATCTAATGATAATCAGCGCGCTGCTATTTTAGGGGCTATTGCTGGTGCAAAACATGTACATCAATTGGCGGAAGCCTATGGGGCCACGGTAATTTTACATACAGATCATTGCGCTAAAAAATTATTACCTTGGATAGATGGTTTACTAGATGCTAGTGAGCAACATTTTGCCGAAACTGGAAAATCATTATTTAGTTCGCACATGATTGATTTATCTGAGGAACCCCTTGAAGAAAACATAGAAATCTGTAAGGGGTATCTAGAGCGCATGAGCAAAATGAATATGACCCTAGAGATCGAATTGGGTATTACCGGCGGAGAAGAAGATGGTGTAGACAATTCTGATGTAGACGATTCTAAACTGTACACACAACCAGAAGAAGTAGCCTATGCGTACGAAGAACTATCTAAGGTAAGTCCACGATTCACTGTGGCGGCTGCCTTCGGAAATGTACATGGGGTATACAAGCCTGGAAACGTAAAGCTTACTCCAAAAATTCTTAAGAATTCTCAGGCGTATATTTCAGAAAAATACGGGGTGGCGCATAATCATATCGATTTTGTTTTCCACGGTGGTTCTGGTTCTACTGTTGAAGAAATTAGAGAAGCTATTGGGTATGGCGTTATCAAAATGAATATTGATACAGATTTACAATATGCCTTCTTAGCTGGCGTGCGTGACTATGTTCAAGAGAAATCCGATTTTCTACAAACACAAATTGGTAACCCTCAGGGAGCCGATGAGCCGAATAAAAAATTCTACGATCCTAGAGTGTGGTTGCGAGAGGGAGAGAAGGCATTTATTAGTCGCTTAAAGAAAGCTTTTGAAGACCTTAATAATGTAAACACATTATAGTTATCTTTACACTTTAATCTTGTCAACCCAATTCCAATAACATGACAGCTTGGTTTAAACGAAAAGAAAAAGGAATTCAGACTGCAACGGAGCAAAAGAAAGACACGCCTAGAGGGTTGTGGTATAAATCTCCAACAGGTAAAATTGTAGAATCTGAAGAGCTTGCAAAGAATTTTTACGTAAGTCCAGAAGACGACTATCATGTACGGATAGGAAGCAGGGAGTATTTTGAAATTCTTTTTGATGATAATAAGTTTAAAGAATTAGACGCTAAACTTACTTCTAAAGATCCCTTAAAATTTGAGGACAATAAAAAGTATGCAGACCGCTTAAAAGCAGCTCAGAAAAAAACTGGCCTTAAAGATGCGGTGCGTACTGCTTTTGGTAAATCCCTTGGTAAAGACCTTGTCATTGCCTGTATGGACTTTTCGTTTATTGGCGGTTCTATGGGAAGTGTTGTAGGAGAAAAAATTGCCAGAGCAATTGATTATGCAATCAAAAAGAAAGTTCCGTTTGTAATGATCTCAAAATCTGGTGGAGCACGTATGATGGAAGCTGCCTTATCTTTAATGCAGTTAGCAAAAACATCGGCAAAATTGGCGCAGTTAGCAGAAGCCGGCTTACCTTATATTTCGCTTTGTACAGACCCTACTACAGGAGGTACTACGGCATCCTATGCTATGCTAGGAGATATTAATATTTCGGAGCCAGGAGCACTTATTGGATTTGCTGGGCCAAGAGTGGTAAAGGAAGCTACTGGAAAAGATCTTCCAGATGATTTTCAAACCGCCGAATTTGTAATGGAGCACGGGTTCTTAGATTTTATTACCCATAGACGGGAGTTAAAAAAGAACATCAACCTTTATATTGATTTAATTCAGAATATTCCGGTTAGGTCATAAAAACTATTAAGATGCAACAAGCCTTCAGTATAACTGCAAAATTAATGCTCTTTTTGGGCATTATTGCTTGTTCATCTAATGGCCAAGCACCGTCTCCTACTCCGGTTCAGGACCCAAACACTGATCCTAATGCAGAAGAAATGCCTGCTGAACAGGGAGGGCTAGCGCGTATTACTGCTGTAGTTGCTAGTGGAGATAATGGTGTTTATCCGTTTGAAGCAACTATTTCTAGCCCGGATACAGGCTGTGATCAATATGCAGACTGGTGGGAGGTTATAAATTTAGAAGGAGATCTTATTTATAGAAGAATACTTACACATAGCCATGTAAATGAGCAACCATTTACGCGCGGCGGAGCTGTAACCGTAGCGGAAGATAGGGTGGTGTATATACGAGCTCATATGAATAATAATGGCTATGGATCCCAGGTATACAAGGGCTCTGTAGCTACTGGTTTTGAGGCTGAAACCCTAGACGTAGAATTTGCAAAGGAATTGGAAACCGCCGATCCCTTGCCGCAAAGTTGTGCATTTTAAGGTGATGTAAATAGGTGTTAGCCCAAATTATGAGTGTACAAAAGGGCTAAGTAAGTTACAGCTTCTTTTACCTGTAGTTGAATAAGCTCAAACACGCAGAAGTTATAGTTCTTTTTTATGCTACGGTTTTCAATATTATTTACTACATTTGCGCCCTGATTGAAAATCAATCAAATACATAAAAATCATTTAAAACAATATTGGAATGTATTTAACCAAAGAAGTAAAAGCTGAGCTTTTTAAAAAGCACGGCAAAGATGTAAAGAATACTGGATCTACAGAAGGACAGATTGCACTATTTACATTACGTATCAACCACCTAACAGGACATTTAAAAAATAACCGTAAAGATTTTAATACGGAACGTTCTTTAGTGCGTTTAGTAGGTAAAAGAAGGAGTCTTTTAGATTATTTAAAGAAAAAAGACATTGAGAGATACCGTGCTATCATCAAAGAATTAGACATTAGAAAGTAATTTTATCAAGGGAGGCACTAGTGCCTCCCTTATATGTAATACCCTTAGTCTCGGGAATTTTAGAGACTTTATTAAAGCGCATCATATAGCGCAACACAAAAAGCTACACATCATAGTTTTTCATTGGTCGAACAACACGCAACAACACAACCCTGTCCGTCCGGTAAGACGGAAGACCATTGTTTAACAAGTCCGCAAACAGCGGATCAAATCGTATTTTATGATTCCAAAAGTATTTAGAGAGGTCATTGACCTTGGTGACGGTAGAGAAATTTCTATCGAAACCGGAAAATTAGCAAAACAGGCCCATGGTTCTGTGGTTGTCCAATCAGGAAAATGTATGTTGTTATGTACTGTAGTATCTAACTACAAGCAAAGTGATGTGGATTTTCTTCCATTAACGGTAGATTACCGTGAAAAATTTGCCGCTGCAGGGCGTTACCCTGGCGGATTCTTTAAAAGAGAAGCAAGACCAAGTGACGGAGAAGTACTTACCATGCGTTTAGTAGACCGCGTCCTACGTCCTTTGTTTCCTAAAGACTATCATTCTGAAACTCAGGTAATGATTCAGTTGATGTCTCATGACGATGATGTAATGCCCGATGCTATGGCTGGTTTAGCCGCATCTGCAGCAATTCAATTATCCGATTTTCCTTTTGAGTGTCCAATTTCCGAAGCAAGAGTTGGTCGTGTAAACGGCGAATTTATCATTAACCCTACACGTGCACAATTAGCAGAATCTGACATTGATATGATGATCGGTGCTTCTGCAGATTCTGTAATGATGGTAGAAGGTGAAATGGATGAGATTTCAGAGGAAGAAATGGCCGATGCTATTAAATTTGCACATGAAGCTATTAAAGTACAATGTGCCGCTCAGGTAAAGTTAGCAGAAGCGTTCGGAAAGAAAGAAGTTCGTGAATACGAAGGCGAAAGAGAAGAAGAAGACTTGGCTAAAAAAGTTCATGATATGGTATATGATAAAGTATATGCTATTGCAAAAGCCGGATCTTCTAAAAAAGAAAGAGGTATGGCCCTTTCTGAAATAAAAGAAGAAATTACCGCCACTTTCTCAGAAGAAGAGTTAGAAGATTTTGGCGATTTAGTATCCAAATATTACAGAAAAGCAGAAAAAGCTGCAATTCGGGACCTTACCTTAAATGAAGGTCTGCGTTTAGATGGTCGTAAAACCGATGAGATTAGACCCATTTGGTGTGAGGTAGATTACCTGCCCTCTACCCACGGTTCTTCCATCTTTACTAGAGGAGAAACACAAGCATTAGCAACGGTAACTTTAGGAACTTCTAGAGATGCTAACCAAATAGATATGCCCTCTTATGAAGGCGAAGAACGTTTCTATTTACACTATAACTTCCCTCCTTTTTGTACGGGAGAAGCAAGACCAATTAGAGGTACCTCTAGAAGAGAGGTTGGACATGGTAACTTAGCGCAACGTGCATTGAAAGGCATGGTGCCAGAA
>CAZWVO010000156.1:0-5587 GCA_964637535.1 uncultured Flavobacteriaceae bacterium | reverse complement strand
GTCTTAAAGAATATTGGAGAAATTACAGTACGGTCTTCCCTAACCGATTATACTTTTTTAGCGTCGGATACGATATTGTCTCAACAGGCCCGTTTGCTTGAGGAAGTAAACGCTAATAAAGATGTTTTTTATACTTCTTCTAGGGGGGTTAATGAGATTAATATAGTGGTGAGCAATAGTTTGGATAGTACTGTAGAGAACCTTTTTAGTGGGGAGCGCTGTACCCAGAAAGCAGAAAATTTATCTTCTATTACGGTCAAATTGCCTGCAGAAAATGTATCTGTTCCTGGAATTTATTATTTTATATTTCAGCGGTTAGCATGGGAGGGAATTGTACTGTATGAAGTTATTTCTACGACCAATGAATTTACAATTTTGGTAGACGATGATCAGGTAGATATAGCTTTTAGAACAATTAAAGATCTTAAGACCTTATAATTTCTTTTTTCACTATTGCCCTTTTTCTAGGAATTCTAATACCTCCATATAATCTTCTGGTTTAGCTACTATTTTTTTGTCTTTATCTAACACAAAATAGGATGGCGTTTGTTGTATATTATAGGCTTCCGCATAGCTGCTATCCCATTTTCCTAGCGCAATAGTATGGGTAAAACGACCTAACTTCTTTGTTTCGATATCCCAATTTGCGGTATCCTCTTCTAAACCTACAGCAATTACTTTAATTGTAGTATTGGCTTTAATACCGTCATGTAGTTTGGGTAGTTCCTTAAGACAATGCCCGCAGGTACTGCTCCAAAATACAAGAACATACTGCGCAGCGCCATCTGTAGTACTTAATTTATGCGTTGCGTTACCTTCTTTCCATTCAATATCTGGGGGTATAGCACCTAACCTTGTTCTATTATATTCTTCAATAGCGGTAGTTATTTCTGAACTTCCGGTGGTTGTAGCCAAGTTTTTTAGAAAGTTGTTATAGATATAATCTGCAGTAGCATTAAAACCGCTGGCACTGGTTTGCCCCCATAAATTGTAAAACAAGTGGGTTTGGAAGTTTTTGTCTACTTCCTTTGTATGAGTGGCTACCGTATTTACATTTTGTTCCATTACCATTTCAGTATCTTCGGCCGACAAGACTTCTAACGGCAAAGCCGTCATTACGTAGTTCACCACTTTTTCAGTCAAAAAAGTAGAACTTTGCAAGTGTTCATTACTAAAATCTAGGGCTTTAAAGTACTGTTGTTTGCGTTGGTCTACGTAAGCGTCTAAGGGAACGTATTCTTTTGGTGCAAAGGGATTGTTTGCTGCTATAAAGCTGTGGCAAAAGAGCCCCTTAGATTTTTCTAAATAACGTTCTTGCGTAGCCGTTAAGGCTTTCGTCAATTCCGTATACTTCTTTGTTTTGGTGTTTTGTGTTTTATAAAGGTTAACGAGCTCTTGCTCTAGGGTGTTAACCTCACTAAAATAGGATTGAAACAAGATATTTTCTTTAGACTCCGTAAATACTGCACCTGTACTTTCTTTAAAAGCCAAGGTCACATCTTCTTTGCCACTATAAATAATATCAAAATAAAAATCTTCTTGAGGAACGGCATATACAATACGGTAGGTGCCCGCTTTTGCATCTGCTGGAAGCGCTAAGGTAAAGGCCCCATTTTCTACTTTGGTGTCTTTTACATAAACTTGGGAACCTGGTTTTAATCGGTATGCTATTAGCCAGCTGAAATCTTCTGCGGGGGATACAGTACCAGAGATACTGTGTTGCGCACTACTGATACTACATAATAGTCCAAGAAAACAACATATAAAGTATTTCATATAAGCGTGTATTTTGTATATCTATTCAAAAACTGATCCAAAATTAGTATGTGTCATATCCTTTTATAAAGGAAAGCTCAAGATACGGCTTCCATCTTTTGTGCAAAAGGTTGAAGCGCGTTTAGTGCCTGGTCTACTCCAGTTATGGTGTCAAAAACCAATAACAATCGCAAACCATTTCGGGTTTTCTTTTCTTTTATTTTACATTTTTGGCTATGGTTTTGCACGTATTGTAATACTGCAGTAAAGGTACTGCTTTGATAAAAATGAGATTGCTGATCAGCGACAAAATAACCAATGAGTTTTCCTTTTTTCATCACTATTTTTTCTAGCCCTATACTATTGGCAATCCATTTAATACGCACAGAATCTAGTAAGTCTGCTACAGTGGTAGGTATTGCACCAAACCGATCTGTAATTTCCGTTTCAAATTGGGTTAAACCTGCTTCATCTTTCAACCCGTTAAGCTGGGTATACAGATTAAGTCGTTCCGTAGTATTATTTACATAATCATCTGGAAATAACAATTCAAAATCGGTATCTAGTTGCGTTTCTTTCACAAAAGATTTGGGCGTGTCTTCTACTTCTTGGTATAGTGTTTTAAATTCATTTTCTTTCAGTTCATCTATCGCCTCTGCAAGTATTTTTTGATAGGCATCGAACCCAATTTCATTAATAAAACCACTTTGTTCTCCTCCTAGCAAATCTCCAGCTCCTCTAATTTCTAGATCTTTCATAGCAATATGAAATCCACTTCCCAAATCTGTAAATTGTTCTAGTGCCTGTATGCGCTTACGTGCTTCCGCAGTCATTACATCATAGGGAGGGGTAATAAAATAACAAAAAGCCTTTTTATTGCTTCTTCCTACCCGGCCCCTCATTTGATGCAAATCACTAAGACCAAAATTATTGGCGTTATGAATAAAAATGGTATTGGCATTGGTTACATCTAAGCCGCTTTCTACAATAGTGGTAGAAACCAACACATCAAATTCCCCGTTCATATAGGATAACATTAGGGCTTCTAATTTTTTTCCTTCCATTTGCCCATGGCCAATTCCTATTTTAGCATCGGGAACAAGACGTTGAATCATTCCTGCTACCTCTTTAATGTTTTCTATTCTGTTATGTATAAAAAACACCTGCCCCCCACGTTGCAGCTCGTAGCTAATAGCATCTCTAATAGCTTCCTCATTAAAACGAATTACCCTGCTTTCAATAGGATATCGGTTTGGAGGTGGGGTATTAATAACAGATAAGTCTCTTGCCGCCATTAAGCTAAATTGTAACGTTCTTGGAATTGGCGTAGCCGTAAGCGTAAGTACATCTACATTTTCTTTAATCGATTTTAACTTGTCTTTGACCGCTACTCCAAATTTTTGTTCTTCGTCAACTATAAGTAGTCCTAGGTCTTTAAACTGTACCTGTTTGTTTACTAGCTGATGGGTGCCAATAAGGATATCTACTTTTCCGGCTGCCAAGTTTTCTAAGGTAGTTCTCTTTTCTTTTGCACTTCTAAATCGGTTAATGTAATCTACTGTTACCGGCATTTCTTTTAGGCGTTCACTAAAGGTTTTGTGATGCTGAAATGCTAAAATGGTAGTAGGTACTAAAACAGCAACTTGCTTGCCGTTATCTACTGCTTTAAACGCAGCACGTATGGCTACTTCTGTTTTGCCAAAACCTACATCGCCGCAAACCAACCTATCCATTGGACGTTCACTTTCCATGTCCTTTTTTATATCATTGGTAGCCGTAGTTTGGTCCGGGGTATCTTCGTAAATAAAAGACGCTTCTAGCTCGTGTTGCAAATAACTATCAGGATCGTATTGAAATCCCTTTCGCATGCGGCGTTTGGCATATACCTTGATAAGATTGAAGGCAATTTTTTTAACCCGAGTTTTGGTCTTTTGTTTTAATTTTTTCCAGGCGGCAGAACCTAATTTATAAATCTTTGGAACGGCGCCATCCTTGCCATTAAATTTGGAAATTTTATGAAGCGAATGAATACTTACGTATAGAATATCTCTTTCTCCGTACATTAACTTAATGGCTTCTTGCTGTTTTCCTTCTACATCTATTTTTTGTAAGCCACCAAATTTGCCAATACCGTGATCTATATGGGTGACGTAATCTCCTATTTCTAGTTTATTAAGTTCTTTAAGGGTAATGGCCTGTTTTTTAGCATAGCCATTTTTAAGATGGAATTTGTGATAGCGTTCAAAAATTTGATGATCTGTATAGCACGCAATTTTTAAGCCTCTTGCTATAAAGCCTTGATATAACGGAAAAACAATGGTTTTGTAATGCACTTGTTGGGCTACCTCTTCAAAAATATCTGTAAAGCGTTTGGCCTGTTGTTCGGATGCACAGCAGATGTAGTTAACAAAACCAGCCTCATGATTTTCATTTAAATTTTGAATAAGCAAATCAAACTTTTTATTAAAAGAAGGTTGTGGCATGGTATCAAACAACACTTTAGCTTCTTCTACAATGCGGGTATTTGAAAATGTTACTTGACTAAAATTGGGGAGCTGTGTTTTTAGCAAATCTCCATCAACAAAAAGCTCTTTGGGGCTGGCGTGTTTTATGGTTGTAGTTAATTGAACAAAGGCCTCTTCTGCTTTTTTAAATAAGGTATCTATTCTACTGTAAAGCAGCTCTTTTTGTTTGGTAAAAACAAGGGTGTTGGGGGCCACGTACCGCAAAAAACTCTCTCGCGTCTCGTTAAGAAATTTGTTTTCAACGTTTGGAATAATGGCAATTTTAGTCACTTTCTCTGTAGATAGTTGTGTCTCTACATCAAAGGTGCGGATGCTATCTACCTCATCTCCAAAAAATTCAATTCTATAGGGTTCATCATGAGAAAAAGAAAAGACATCTACAATACCCCCTCTAACGGAAAATTCTCCCGGTTCCGTAACAAAATCGACCCGTTTAAATTGATATTCAAATAGCACTTCATTTAAAAAATCGAGCGTCAAGGTATCCTGAAGCTTAATTTTTAAGGTGTTTTTATTTAATTCTTTCCGGGTAACTACTTTTTCAAAAAGCGCATCGGGGTAGGTTACTAAAACAGCTGGTTTTCTTCTAGAATTAATGCGGTTTAAAACCTCTGCGCGCAGCAGCACATTGGCGTTGTCTGTCTCCTCTATTTGATAGGGTCTGCGGTAACTTCCAGGATAAAAAAGCACATCTTTTTCGCCAATAAGTTGCTCTAAATCATTAAGGTAGTAAGCGGCCTCTTCCTTATCATCGCAAATAAACAAGACGGGTAATTCGGCAGTTTTAAAACTTTCGGCAATGCAAAAAGAGAGGGCAGAACCCGTAATTTTGTCTACTGTTATAGGGTTTTTTGGCGCCTCTTGTTTTTCGGAAAGGGCAATAGCTTGCTGCAGTTTCTGCAATTGCGGAGACTGTAAAAAAGTTTGGGAGATGTTGGTTTTGCTCAACCTAGCAAAGTTTGCGGCAAATATAGGTACTCCAGTTTTTTTAAAAAAGATTTTAGACTTAGAATTGACTTACCAAAGCGTTAAAATCCTCAGGTGTATTATAGACATTTGGAGACACCCTAATTGCTTTTCCACGATAGGATACTATAATATTTTTTGCAGTAAGTTTCTCTTTTATGTTTTCCATATTGCTGTGCTCTGGCAAATACACGCCAAATAAGTGACTAGCACTGTAGGCTTCTTCTTCTATGAGATACCCTTTAGATCTTAAGGCGTTAATAGCGGGTTGGGAAATGGTTTTACAATATGCTTGTATGTTTTTAGGCTCCCACGCCAATAGTTGTTCTATGGCTTTAGTA
>CAZWVO010000155.1:0-5598 GCA_964637535.1 uncultured Flavobacteriaceae bacterium | reverse complement strand
ATTATAGTGCGTAATGTGCGCCCAGTCTTTATCAATGTTGGAGGCATTGACTACTAAAAGATATACCTCCTCTTTAATTCTATAAATGATTAAATCATCTACTACACCGCCTTGCTCATTTGGGAAACAACTATACTGTGCTTTTCCAATGGTAAGTTTAGACGCATCATTGGAAGACACCTTTTGTATAAGTTCAAGCGCTTTTGGCCCTTGAATAAGAAACTCGCCCATATGCGAAACATCAAAAACACCAACATTATTACGTACGGTTTGGTGTTCTATATTTACGCCTGCATACGAAACGGGCATTAAATACCCCGCAAAAGGGACCATTTTGGCACCCAAAGATTCATGGATCTGAGTTAAAGCTGTTTGCTTCATTATTTTTTAGTTTTCAACAAATTTATTGAATAATTGGAGGATAACATCGATAAGATTTTATTTCTTAACGAGGCCAGAAGATGAAACTTTAATTTTAAGCATATGAGAGGTTTGAAATTATGCGCTTCAATCCTTTTAGAAAAGAGAGCATGTGCGTAAAATTGATTATTTTCGGGCTCATATTGAATACATACTTATGAGATATTTTCATTTTCTTTTTTGCAGTTTATTGGTAGTACTCCAAGGGCAGGGCCAGGATATACCAACAGATTTTTTAAGTGCCGATTTTCATAAAGAACGCCGCCAAGCTTTTAGGGAAATGATGCCGCCCAATACGGTTGCTGTACTCTTTGCCAATGCAGAACGGAATAGGGCTAATGATGTAGATTATGTCTACCACCAGGACCCCGATTTTTATTATTTAACTGGGTATAAAGAACCAAATTCAGTCTTGCTTATTTTTTCGGAAAACCAAATGGATGCTGAGGGTAAAGGGTATAATGAAGTCATTTATGTACAAGAAAGAGACCCAAGAGCGGAACAATGGAATGGAAAACGTTTAGGGATCAAAGGAGTACAGGAACAATTAGGATTTGTTAAGGCATTTAATGGAAAGGATTTTGCTGCCAGCGCCTATGATTTTAAGAAATTTGACCAGGTTTTGTTTTTTGATTTCAAAAATGATTACAGGGACAAAAGAGGAAACGCAGATCTTTTTGACCTTATTACAACGTTTAAAGAAAAAACCGACTATCCTGCTGATTTTGATGGAAGGAAACAAGAATTATATACAAGGATTACCGCTACAGATATAGAGAATAGTGCCAATGTGGCGCAAACCTTAGGACGGTATTTGAACTTTAATAAGGACTTACAAGAAGATGAACTACTCCGTAATTTTGTTAATGCTAAAGATGATATCTTGCGTAAGGAAATTAAAGATAAGGTGCAAATTGCACTCAATAGCAATAACCTAAATACAGCCGTTATTGCAGAAATAATGAATACGCTTAGAGAAACAAAATTAGCAGCTGAGATGGTTTTGTTAAAAAAAGCGATAGAAATTTCAGCCGTTGGACAAATAGAAATTATGAAGGCCATGCACCCTAATATGTCAGAAACGGAAATTCAGGGAGTGCATGAATTTGTGTATAAGAAGTATGGAGCAGAGTATGAAGGCTACCCTTCTATTGTAGGTGGCGGTAATAATGGGTGTATTTTACACTATATAGAGAACAACAAACAACAGGTAGGAGAAGACTTGGTTTTAATGGATTTGGGAGCAGAGTATCATGGATATACCGCAGATGTGACCAGAACTATTCCAGCTAACGGAAAGTTTACCAAAGAACAAAAACTCATTTATGATATTGTATACAATGCGCAAGAAGCAGGTATAAAAGCAAGTGTTGTTGGAGCTTCTTTTCGGGCGCCAGGTGAGGCATCTAGTAAAGTAGTTGCGGAAGGCTTACTGGCGTTAGGTATTATAAAAAATACTTCAGAAGCGAGAACGTATTTTCCGCACGGAACAAGCCATTATTTAGGATTAGATGTACATGATAAAGGAACGTATGGCCCATTTAAGGAGCATACGGTAATTACGGTAGAACCAGGGATTTACATTCCGGAAGGAAGTAACTGCGATAAAAAATGGTGGGGTATTGCTGTTCGGATAGAAGATGATATACTTATTACCAAAGATGGCCCTGTAAACCTTTCTGCAATGGCGCCACGTACTACAGAAGCTATAGAGGCAATGATGAAAAAAAGCAGCCCTTTAGAAGATTTTATACTTCCAAAATTAGACTAGTAAATCTTACGCTACGCGGTAAGAATGCAACAGAAGTGTTTATAGGATGCCAATTTGAGTATTTTATCGATTTTTCCTTGGTTTAAAAATAATTATGATAACATGTTATACTTTTGTGCCTTTAAAATAGTTTTTAATAACAGAAATTATAATTGAACCCCCAGAATAAAAAAAAATGAAAAAGACAAGATTTAGACTTATATGCTTTAAAATAGTTTTACTGGCATTGGTAGGTATTACGCTATTAAATTGTTCAACAGATAATGAAGAAAGTCCAACAGAGATGGTAGAATCCGGTGATGATGAGGAAGTTGATGACGACGATGTTGATAATGATGATAGTGCAGACGGAGATGACAGTGGAGATGGTGATGATAGTGGAGATGGTGATGGAGATGACAGTGATGATAATGATGACGATACTGCTAACGGCGCATTTGGTTTAAATGCGAACCTTGAACCTTGGGAGAATTTTGATTTGTCGGATTGGGTAATTGATACACCCGCTTTTGACAGTGAGGATGGCTTTTCTTTACGTCATGGTGAATTGGATTGGGATGAGTTGGCCAGTAGTACTTCGCGTCCATTCTTCTTTACGCATACCGATGGTGGAATGCGGTTTGTGTCAACGGTTGGTGGTGCAAAAACGAGCCAAAACACAAAATTTTCGCGTTCAGAACTACGTGAAATGCTTCGAGCGGGTAATAAAAATATTTCCACTCAAGGTACTAATGCTAACAATTGGGCACTGGGTTATCAACCGGGTAATACCAATCACGGTGGACGCAATGGGACTTTGACGGCTACTTTACGAGTAAACAAGGTAACAACAACGGGTAACGGTTTACATCCGGGACGTACAATTATTGGCCAAATTCATGCTGACAATGATGAGCCTGCTAGATTGTATTATAGAAAACTACCTAATGCCAATTTTGGTTGTATTTATTTAGAACATGAAATCCGAGATGGTAATGATGTAACCTTTAATTTAATTGGTGATGAAGATTGTAGCGGTAATGGCCCGTCGGATGGTATTCAATTGGATGAATTGTTCTCTTATGAAATTATTAATAATAACGAATTTATTACCGTGCGTATTCGCAGAGGAGATATGGATGATCCCGTTATTGCGGAAACAACAGTAAATATGAATGACTTAAATAGTGGCTACGACCGAAGTGACGAGTGGATGTATTTTAAAGCTGGTGTGTATACGCAAAATGATACCGGAAATGATGATGATAGCGATATCGCTACTTTTTACCGTCTTAGTAATACACACGATCCAAACTAGGGAAGTAGGAGTAAAAATTAGTATTGCGTTAACCTATAATTCGAATCAAAATAGAAAAGCTGCCCAGACGGGCAGCTTTTTCTTGTTTTACCCCTAACGTAACGTCTATCTACGCTATTTTCATTGTATTTCTTAAGGACTGCTATCGTAGAATACTTCAAAATTTAAGAGATTAGGTATTAATAATTCAAGAATTTTAGGAACTACATGAACATTTCATCGGATTTTAACAAAAAATTAGTAATTGAAAGGTTTTTATAGTTATATTTGGTTCGCCAGATTGGTAAACCAATGTGGCGAACCAATTTATTAAATAACATAAACCTAAACACTTATTATGAAAAACATTGTAAAAAGAAAAGTCTTGTTAAGACTAAGTTTTCTGATGACTTGCGGCCTACTAGTCTTCTCATGTTCACAGGATGAACGTTTTGAAGAAGCAGTATTGACCGAGGATGAATTTATTGTTGCAAACCTGAATAGTAACACCATACAGGCTGAAAACTATGATGCCCAAAGCGGAATACAAAAAAGTAACGGTGGTTCAGCTGTGGGGTATATTCAAAACGGCGATTGGATTCGATTTGAAGATTTTGATTACAGCGGAGCAAATTCAGTATCCGTACGAGCCTCAAGTAGAAATAGTGGAGGTACCATTGAATTTAGAGCTGGTGGCGTAAATAGTGATTTGTTAGGAACAGTAAGCATTTCCGGCACCGGAAGTTGGACTAATTTCCAAAATTTTAGTGGTAGCATAAATGATGATTCTAACAATTCTGATTTGTATCTAGTTTTTAAAGGAGGTAACGGATCTTTATTTGACGTCGATTCTTTTAGTTTTAGCGGTTCAAGTGGTGGTGGTTCCCCATCTGGTGATACCAATTTAGCATTGGGTAAAACGGCAGAGCAAATATCTACAAGGCATGGTGGAATTGCCAGTAGAGCTGTAGACGGAGATACCAATGGAAAATGGACTAATGGTAGTGTTACTCATACCGTTTCACAATCACAGCCATGGTGGCAGGTGAGACTAGGACAAGAATATGAGATTGGACAAATTGTAATCTGGAATAGAACAGATAATTGTTGTGTTTCAAGATTGAGCAATTTTGATGTTTTTGTATATCGAGATAACGGTAGTCAGGCTTTTAAAACTACTATTACAGGTACTCCTAGCCCTAGTGTAACTATTAATACAGGTGGTGTTGTAGGGTCAAGAGTTCGAGTAAAATTAAAAGGTACTAACCCACTTTCTTTAGCAGAAGTACAGGTTTTTGGTGAAGCTGGTAACAATGGTGGTGGTAATGATGGCGATGACGGTGGAAATAATGGCGGTGGCGGAGATGCTTCCGATATTATTGGAGGTAGAAGCGATTGGAAATTAAATGGTTTTAGCGGCTCTTTAAGCGTTGGTAGCAATGATAACGGACTAGATTACGCTGATGATGCAAGTCAAAACGAAAGTCATTTCTTTTTTGAAAATAACGGTTATGCTACGTTTAGATGCTACCCTGGTAGCCCAACATCTGGTGGTTCTTCTAACCCAAGATCGGAGTTGAGAGAAGAAATTGACGGAGGTAGCAACTATTGGGATGGTACTACTAACACAGAACGTTCTATGAAATGGCGATTTAAAGTAGAGGATTTACCTCCTTCTGGTAAACTTTGCTTTGGTCAAATACATGAAAGAAGTGATAAGTTTGACGATGTGATTAGAGTACAAGTAGAAGGTTCTGCAGGTCAAAATTCGGGTAGCGTAAAGCTTAGAATTTTAGGGTATGTAACCGAAGAAATAGAAGGAAGTGGTAGAACTATTGATTTTGATATGAATATGGATACCGAGTACTATTTTGAATTAACAATGCGAAACAGCGTTGTTACACTTTATAACTTAAATAATAGTGGAAATAGAACTAGCACACTATTTCAGTCGGTAGATTTAGGTGATACGGATGAAAATTACTTTAAAGCGGGATGTTATTTGCAGTCAACGAAAAGTAGTCATGCAGGTTCTAATGTATATGGTCAGGTTGCAATTAGGAGTATTTCCGTTAGTCCAAACGACTAACACCTATATATTTAGCAAAACGAAAAAGGCAGATAGTATATC
>CAZWVO010000154.1:0-5613 GCA_964637535.1 uncultured Flavobacteriaceae bacterium | reverse complement strand
TATTGATGTTTATCTTCATATTTCAGACCATTTGGCTCTTTATTGATGATTTGGCAGGTAAAGGGCTCGACTTTATTATTATTGGTAAATTTCTTTTTTACCTCATGCCCAATCTTACAGAAAAGGTACTACCTCTTACCGTTTTACTCTCTTCAATTTTAACCTTTGGAACCTTTGCAGAGAGTTATGAATTTGCGGCCATGAAAGCCTCTGGCATCTCCTTGCAGCGCTCTATGCGTTACCTTATTGTATTTGTAATCTTTCTAGGAGGAGTTACTTTTTATTTTGCGAATAGTGTGATCCCAGCTTCTGAACAAAAGATTTTTAACATGCGAAGAAACATTGCTAAGGTAAAACCCGCGGCAGTGATTACTGAAGGCGAATTTACGGATCTGGAAGGTACTGGAATGAATATTAAGGTTGAAGAAAAATACGGCGACAATGATCGGTTTTTAAGCGATGTAATCATTCATTTAAAATCGCCAACCAATATTAACAACACGGTTATTAAAGCCAAAAAGGGCGAACTAAAAAGTAGTGAAGAATCGGACATTATTCAATTGGAATTAACAGACGGTCACTATTATGAAATTGTGGTTCCTAAAGCAAGAAAAGAAAGAAAAAAGCATCCTTTTGCAAAAGCCAATTTTGAAACCTACACCCTAAATGTAGAATTGCCTAAAGAAGATATTGACGTTGAAGAAAATTTAGGCGTAAGTACCGATAAGATGAAAAATATTTCCCGTCTTGCCAAAGACAGGGATTCCCTAAAGATTGAATATCGCAAATCTGTAAAAGCGTTTTCTAAAAATATTACCGCTCGTATGGGAGCATTTCTAGGTATTGTAGAAAGTGATACCCTTAATGAAGATGAGGGTGACGTGATAAAAGAAGGCAAGTCCCTATCCAATGCCTATAACGGAAATACTACAAAACCCAAAAAAAAGGATAGTGTATCCCAAGACCAGACTAAAACTGGAAATGCAATTATAGATCTGTACCCAAAATGGCAGCAACAACAGCTTGTGAATTCTGCTAAAAATTCTGCTACCAGTATTCTTACTACAATAAAGGGAAAGAAAAATGAATTAGACAAACGCTATAAAGTATATAACCTTCACATTTTATCGCTACACCGTAAATATGCCTTAGCACTTTCTTGCGTTATCCTCTTTTTTGTTGGCGCACCGCTTGGGGCTATTATCCGAAAAGGGGGATTAGGCCTGCCAATGGTTATTGCTATTGTCCTATTTTTAGCTTATTATTTCTTAGGTGTCTTCGCAGGAAATTATTCTAAAGAAGGCAATATTCATCCTATTCTTGGGGCATGGTTGTCTACGTTAATAATGTTACCTTTGGGCATCTTTTTAACAAGGAGAGCTACGGCAGATAAGGGATTGATAAATTTTGGAAGTATTATTGACTTCTTCAAAAGAAAAACCAATACCACTACCTAAAACAGGCAGATGATTACAAGCATGGAAAATATTAAGCTACACACTATAGAGGAGGCTATTGCAGATATTAGAAAAGGAAAAGTTGTTATCGTAGTTGACGATGAGAACCGGGAAAATGAAGGAGATTTTATTGCCGCTGCAGAAAAGGTGACACCAGAAATGATCAATTTTATGGCCAAGCACGGCCGTGGACTAATTTGTGCTCCGCTTACAGAAGATAGATGTAAGGAGTTACACTTAGATATGATGGTACAAAATAATACCGTCTTGCATCAAACCCAATTTACGGTTTCTGTGGATCTCATTGGACATGGATGTACTACCGGTATTTCTGTGCACGATAGGGCTAAAACTATTGAAGCACTAGTTAACGAAGATACTAAGCCACATGATTTGGGAAGACCCGGACATATATTTCCATTACGAGCAAAGGCAGGTGGCGTATTAAGACGCACAGGGCATACAGAAGCAGCTATTGATTTAGCACGCCTTGCCGGACTTTCTCCTGCAGGTATTCTGGTAGAAATTCTTAATGAAGATGGCACCATGGCCAGACTACCGGAACTTAGTAAAGTGGCTAGCAAATTTGACCTTAAAATTATTTCTATAGAGGATTTAGTGGCCTATAGAATGGAACACGACTCCTTAATTGAGAAAAAAGAAGATTTTAATATTACCACACGTTTTGGCGCGTTTAGATTAAGAGCATACCAACAAACTACCAATAACCAAGTGCATATAGCGCTTACTAAAGGAAATTGGAAGTCTGGTGATGCCGTGCTAACACGTATTAATGCTACCCTGGTAAACAATGATATTTTAGGAACTCTTACAAACAATCCGGATAAGAAATTAGAAGATATGTTTACGGCTATTAATAAGGCCGAAAAAGGAGCTTTTGTATTTATTAATCAAGAATCACAATCCTTAAATTTATTAAAACGTTTATCCGAATTAAAAGAGTTACAGACCAAGGGCATCTACAAAGCACCAAAAATTCCTATGGACACTAAAGATTTTGGAGTAGGCGCTCAAATTCTGCACGACTTAAACATTTCAAAAATTCGTTTGCTTACTAATAATACCACCCAAAGTAAGCGCGTTGGTATTGTAGGATACGGTTTGGAAATTGTAGAATATGTAACGTATTAGCATTGCCTTGCTATTAAACAGTAGTTGTTTTTAATAACTGTTCAATTATAGCTGCCATTTGTTTCCCACGTTTTTCTACTTCCGTGGTATTCCAACTTAACTTAATTAGGCAAGATATGGTTCTTCCCATCCAATGATCCGATTGAGAGAAATCGGTTTGTGCATAATTGGGTAGTTGATCATATACTGGATTGGGTAAATAACTTAATACCTTAAGATCCTTAAGGTGATCCCACTTTCTGTGGTAATGCCATAAGTTATCGTACCAATAAAAACAGGCATCTACTCCCGCTTCTACAAAGTTTGCATGCGTCTTTCTAGCAAGCGTTGCTGTGGGTAGAAAAAAGCTTAAAAACGCATAGCTTTCTACACCGCCTTCAGGAACTCTTCTAAAGGAAACTTCTGGAATATGTTGCAATGCCTTGCGTAAGATGGTATAGTGCTTTTCTTGAATAGCAATAAAGCTATCTAACCGTTTCAATTGGGCAAGGCCTACAGCGGCATGTAACTCCGAAATTCTATGGTTATACCCCATAAATGGATGAAGATCTGCTCCCCTATCCTTTCCTTGATGGTCATGACCATGATCTGAATAGTGATCGGCATTGGTATAGTAATCCGTATTATTGGTAATAACGGCTCCACCCTCGCCGCAGGTAATGGTTTTTACATAGTCAAAAGAAAAACAGCCAAGATCTCCATAGCTTCCTAAAGGTTTCCCTTCATAACTCCCCCCAATTGCTTGGCAGGCGTCTTCTATAAGTAGTAACTTGTGTTTTTCACATATGGCCTTAAGGGCCGATAAATCTGCCATAGAACCGCACATATGCACAGGCATTATGGCCTTTGTATGTTTTCCTATGGCCTTTTCTACAGCCTTAGGGTCTAGCGTAAGTGTATCGTCAATATTGACCATTATAGGCACGGCACTAAGTGCTAAAATAGCTTCAAAGGTGGCTACAAACGTAAAATTGGGTATAATTACCTCATCTCCTACGCCTACTCCAGCACTAGCCAAGGCTACTGTAAGGGCCGCAGTACCACTATTAACAAGCTGCGCATGTTTCACTTTCATTTTCTTAGCAAGAGCATCTTCCATCTCGGCCGCCTTCCAATGTGTTCTAGCGGCGTCAAAACCATAGCGCATTAATACTCCAGAATCCATAACCTCATTAACCTGAGCACGTTCCTTATCTCCTAAAAATTCAAATCCGGGCATATTTACTTTTAAATTTTAGTACGGTGTACCTATCCTAATTCGTTACGAATTTAAAATAAACTTTTAGTTAATTTATACGATATTTTACATTAATTGTAGGACACCACTTTCAAAATAAAATGTACAACACCTCAGTGCTTGTACACGTCAAAATCTACAATTGCTAACTATTGAAAAACCAGAGTTTTATAGCCATCGCAATAACCATAATAATTAAAAATGTTTTTATAAAACCATCGCCTCTTTGTACCGATATTCTACTGGCCAACCAGGCGCCTGTTCCATTTCCAATGGCCAAAATAAGGCCAACCTTCCAATTCACTTTATCATTTAAAACAAATACAGCTAGGGCAGCTAGCGTATAAATAAAAACTACGGCTACTTTGGTAGCGTTAGCGCGCACCAAGGTCATATGATTTACATAATGGAGAAAAAGAATCATAGCAAAACCTAAGCCTGCATTAATAAAACCCCCATAAATTCCAAAAAAGAAAAAGACAAGTATACCCAGCCATAAGTACTTTCCTGTAATACGCTCTTGAATTTGTTTCGTGTTTATTTTTGGGGAAAAGATGATAATAAGCACCACAACTACCATTACAATAGCCAGAATTTTATTAAAGGTTTCACCCTTAATATCTACTGCTATATAGGCCCCAATTAGTGCACCAATTAGCGCAGAAAAACCCAGGTACGCGTTAAAGGGATAGGTAGACACCCCTTTGCTTTTAAAACCAGCGGTAGCGAGGGCCGTTTGTATTACAATAGCTACACGGTTGGTTCCGTTAGCAACACTTGGAGGAAGGCCAAGAAAAATTAAAACCGGAAGCGAAAGTAACGACCCACCACCGGCAATGGTATTAACAAACCCAACTGCAAATCCTACTCCAACAAGGAGTACATAATGGTACCACGCATCCATGCCGGCAAAAATAGGAGCAAAAAAGGACATAAGAAGGAGTTTCGTAAATAAAATAAAAACAGTAAAAGCTTGTAAAGATTGGAAAAAGCTTTCTATCTTTGTCGCCGCTTGGGAGAAATGGCAGAGTGGTCGAATGCACTGGTCTTGAAAACCAGCGAGGGTCACACCTCCGGGGGTTCGAATCCCTCTTTCTCCGCAAAAATCCCTGTTACCTAACACGTAACGGGGTTTTTTTTTCTTAGTTGACAGAATAGTTGACAGAGATATAGTTTAGTGACTTAGCAAACTATCAAATTACTATTTATATTTGATCATCTTTTTAAAATAGATCATATTGAGTACCTACTTAATTTCTGATATACATGGATTCAATGAAACTTTTAGAAAAGCTCTAAAAAAAGTTTCTTTAAAAAAATCTGATAAGCTAATTATTCTTGGTGACTTAATCGATCGAGGGCCCGATAGTAAAGGGGTCTTAGATACTATTTTTCTTTTATTAGATCACGGATTCAATGTTCAATGTCTAAAAGGTAATCATGAACAACTACTAATTGATGCGTTATCAGATACTTATTCAAAAGTAAATTGGTTTAGAAACGGCGGTAAATCAACTTTACAAAGCTTTTTAGTATCAGAGATTGATAATATTCCTAAAAAATACATCGACTTTATAAAATCGTTTAAGAGCTATATGCTTATCGACGACTATATTTTGGTACATGCTGGCGTCGATATGACAAAAGAAGAACCCCTAAAAGATGAAAAATCTCTATTGTGGTTAAGGGACTGGGAGTCAGTTTATGATGCTAAATGGTTAAATAACCGTAAGATAATTCATGGACATACACCTAAAACTATAAGTA
>CAZWVO010000153.1:0-5627 GCA_964637535.1 uncultured Flavobacteriaceae bacterium | reverse complement strand
TATTTAAGGAGGACATAATGAAAAAAAAGCCAGTCTTTTCCACTGGCTTTTCTTGGTGCACTACCTAAACACAATAAAATTTTATTGATACACGCGTATATAATCTACCTCCATAGAAGATTCGGTAAAGGCAGGATCGATATCCCCACCAAAAGTACCTCCTATGGCTACATTCATAATAAAGAAAAAGTCTTTATTGAAAGGTAATGTTGTGTTGTTAGTGACACTATGAAACATGACATCATCTACAAAAAAACGGATTTGTGTAGCGGTCCATTCTATAGCATATACATGAAAATCATCCGAAACTCCAGGCACCATAGTGGAACCCGTTCTAGAATTTCCAGCAAAATTTGCGGGGTCATGGGTTGATCCAAAAATACGGTCTTGTTGGTTTCCTACATGTTCCATAATATCTATTTCTCCCGCTCCCGGCCACGGGTTCTCCAAGAAATCTCCCCCTAGCATCCATATGGCAGGCCATGTGCCACCACCTGTAGGAAGCTTAGCACGAGCTTCTACACGGCCATAGGTAAATTCAAAATTTTGAGCAGTCTGAATTCTAGAAGAAGTGTATGGACTACCATTAAAACTTTCGGTTCTAGCTGTTATTCGAAGTAAGCCGTCTTCTACTATTACATTTTCCGGTCTATCCGTATAGTATTGCGATTCTCCGTTACCCCATCCATTATCTCCTGTGCCAATATCGTAGTTCCAGGTATTTGGATCTGGAGCGCCATTAACATCAAATTCTTCGGACCATATTAGGGTTTCAAACGTATCATTGGTAGATGTATTAGGATCAAAACCTTCTGGAACAAAAGTACTATACCACGCTAAGGGATCATCCCCATTAAAAGGCTGGCTTATTCCCCTTAATATCAATCTATTTTCTGATAGTTCTAGAATCTCATACTGCCCAGGAATAACTGCCCAATAGCTTAAAAAGCTGGTGCCAACATCCAAGGTACGTGTACCATCTTCATTATCTAATATGGCAAATTCAGCCGCAAAGCTAGCTTGATCTGTAATATCTCTACACTCATCTGCAAACTGCTGAGGTGTGGCGTCTGGAAAAAACCGATTAACTTCTGTCCAGTTGATAAAGACTTGATTATCTGCTCCTGGTTCTAGGGCATAACTGTAATTGTCGTTACCGTCATGACTAAACACCAATACATCGTCATATAAACATGGATTTAACTGATCTATTCCCGCACTAAAGAATTCTGGAAATTTATTTGTTAAAGGCCCCACTCCAAAGTGGCCTGCTTCTCCACTATTCCACACCCAACGTTTAGTACCATCACCAGCAATTAGGCGCAAGGTTTCTTCATCAATAAAAAGTCGAACATCTAAATCTACTTGTACTGTTGTACTCGAGCTAACACCACCAGAACCAAAAGCGATTACCGTAATAGGTGCCGTAAATTGCCCCGATGAGGTATACCGAAATGTAGCAGACTCTCCTGGACTAACTACTACAGGGTCTGCTCCTGGGGTAAAAATAACGTGAAAGTTTAATGCGTTATCTGCTGTTGGAGTAACGGTAACGTTTCCAGATTGATCACTAGCTACATCTGTAACTACCATTAAATTGGAGGGTACTACAATTGGATCTAAAGACGGTTCATCTTCCTGACAACCAATCAAGATCAAAAATAATATCCCATATATGTATTTCATATTCTTCATAGCTATATTTTTAATTAACCAACTGCATATCATCAAAATAATAGGTGCTCCCATCTCCAGGTAAATCAACAATAAATTCAAAGAAAACTACAATTCTATTGTATGAAGCTCCGCTATCAAATACACCACTAAAATCAAAGATAAGTTCCTCCCATTCATCAGCCACCGTTGTATTTACATCGACCACTATTTGAGATACACTACCATCTATATTTTCTAATGCTACTCGTATCGGAATGTTAGCCTTAGGCGATAAGGTTTTTATACTTATGCGTTGGGTGCTAGAAAAATCTATTGGAGTTTCTAGATCTAGAAAAGTACCTGCAAAGAATTGAGCTCCACTTGTCTTAATAGAACGCATTGCAGTAGCTGTAGGGTTAATACCTCCAGTTAAAGGATTGGCCTCAATAGCGGAATCTGCGCCTTCAAAGCCTACAAAATTATAGGTTAAACTAGTAGATTCAAAGCCTACTGGAAAGGCTACCTGAGACGCCATAGAATCATCTACGTTTGAGGTATTCCCTGATCCAGATCCAGATCCGCCACCTCCTAGAAGTTGGATATCATCAAAATAGTAGGTAGCACCATCACCCGGTAAATCCACAATAAATTCGAAGAAAATCACCATTCTATTGTATGAAGCTCCACCATCAAACACACTACTAAAATCAAAAGTAAGTTCTTCCCATTCATCTTCAACAGTAGTATTTACATCTACTACTACCTGCGCTACGCTGCCGTCTGCATTCTCTAAAGCCATTCTAATTGGAATGTTAGCTTTAGGCGATAACGTCTTTATACTTATGGTTTGCGTAGTTGAAAAATCTATTGGAGTTTCTAAATCTAGGAAAGTCCCTGCAAAAAATTGGGCTCCATTGGTTTTAATAGAACGCATTACTGTTGCGGTAGGATTAATGCCTCCGGTAACCGGATTGCTTTCTATTGCAGAATCTGCTCCTTCGAAACCAACAAAATTGTAGGTTAAACTGGTAGACTCAAAACCTACAGGAAGTGCAACCTGCGATGCCATAGAATCATCTACATTAGGTGAAGACATACCTCCTGAACCACCACCGCCAATAGCTTCCTGAGTGATATCATCTATGAAGAAAGTTCCTGCCGTATTTCCTGGTCCATCTATGAATAACGTTAAGGTAGCATACTGTCCCTCTGGAACAAAAGGTTCTCCAACGCCTTGACTTCCATCAATAAAACTTCTTACCGCATCTGTAGCAAAATTAAAGCTGATTTCTTCCCAACCGGTACCACCATGGGTGCTTACTACCTCGTTTTCTCTTTCACCGTTTACCCCATTTTCAAATTTTAATAAAAGCGGTACAGATACCGTAGACCAAAAGTTTATTGTAATGGTTTTATTATCCCCAGAGAAATCTACTGGTGTATCTAAGTTGAAAGCTCCTCCTTCAAATTGATTTCCAGAATTGGTAATTGCACCTACTAGCGATGCTACATTATTAGCACCAGAAACATCTGGATTATCTACAACTTCATAGCTTGCTCCATTAAAGGTGTTAAACGTATAATTAACGTCTGCGTTATCAAAAGTAATGGGCAATTCTAAAGGCACCATCATTTGAACTGGCTGCTGAACATCATCAATATAGAAAGTACCCGCTGTATTACCTGGCCCATCTATAAACAAGGTCATTGTAGCATACTGCCCATCTGGTACAAAAGGCTCACCAACGCCTTGGTTTCCATCTATAAAACTTCTTACCGCATCTGTAGCAAAATTAAAGCTGATTTCTTCCCAACCAGAACCGCTATGGTTACTTACCACTTCATTTTCTCTTTCGCCATTTACTCCATTTTCAAATTTCAATATAATTGGTACAGCTACACTAGACCAGAAATTCATAGTAATGGTTTTATTTTCACTGGAAAAATCTACAGGTGTTCCTAAGTTAAAGGCCCCTCCTTCAAATTGATTTCCAGAATTTGTAATAGCCCCTACTAATGAAGCTTCTGGATTTGTACCAGAAAGATCTGGGTTTTCTATAATCTCATAACTAGCTCCATTAAATGTACTAAACGCGTAATTAACAGTAGGTATATCAAAGGTGATTGGCAAAGTAATAGCATCTGCCGCTCCTGCTATAGTAACTGTTTCTGTAGTTTCTATGGTTGCAGCACCTGCACCTCTAGCCACCACCCGAACGTCGTAATTTCCAGCTTCGGCATAGATATGATTTATTGTTTCTCCACTCATGATGGTAGTAGGCATTTCATCTGCAACATCGCCAAAAAAGACATCAAATACCGTGGCATTTGTTGCTGTTGGCGTCACCGTAATTTCAAAAGGATTGACATCAGATATTGTAATATCTACTGCTAAGTCGGCAGGAGGATCAAAAGAAATGGTGATTATTCTGCTCAATTCACTCGTTAGACCTGTAGTTCCTATAGCTACTATTCTTAGGGTAAATTCACCTTCTCCGTAAACATGGGTTACTGTTTCGCCTGGGTTTACTTCCGTAGCGGTTTCATTTTCAACATCTCCAAAAAACACCTCAAATATAGAGGCACCTACACCGGTTGGGGTAACCGAAACCATTCCGGAATCGTCTTGTGCAATATCGAAGATCGCATCTAAATTACTAGGTGCAGATATCTCTTGTAAGGCAAAGGAAACTTCATCGTCTTGACTACATGAACTTATCAAGATGGTTGCCAAAAAGAATGTCAATACATTTTTTATATTTCTCATCATTTACAATTTTAATTTTATTAATAGCCTGGGTTTTGATCCCAGCGGTTACCTGCTAATTCTATTTCAATAGACGGGATTGGAAAAAGTTCATGTTTACCGGCCTGAAATCCTTCTATTTCAGCTGCAGCACGTCCAGTACGTACCAAATCAAAGAAGTGATGACCTTCTCCCACCAACTCTACCCTACGCTCTTGATAAATTGCATCGGTTAAAACAACTCCAGTACCATTCGCATCCGCTAAACCTGCTCGGTTACGCACTCGGTTCAAATATTCCAATGCTTTAGCATCGTCAATATTTCCCCTATTGTTAGCTTCTGCCGCCATTAATAAAACGTCGGCAAAACGAATGGCTCTGTAATTGTTAGGATTGGTTAGATTGGCATCTCCCGTGTTTAAATCTCCTTGACGAGCTATGTACTTTCGGTTGTAAAAGCCCGTATGTTCAAAACCTTCTACAAATGAGACGTCGCTATTGGCAGCTGCCCAAGCATTAATATCTAGAATAGCTATATCTCTTCTAAGATCTCCTATCTCAAAGGCATCAAAAGCTTCTTGTGTTGGGACATTAAAACTAAAACCAGATTCAAACAAAGGTCCAGAGTAGTTGCGTATGCCATTAAAACCAACGGCTACATTTCCTTCGCTACACTGTAAGCAACCAAAACCTGCACCTTCAATATCTGTGTACTGCACTTCAAAAACAGATTCTATATTATTTTCATTATCATTTTCAAACATTGTAGCATAGTCTGCCAACAAATCATAGGTTCCAGAATCTATAACCAATTCCAACACGGTTGCGGCTTCCTGAAATTTATCTTGATACAAATACACTTTCCCTAAAAGGGATTGTGCTGCTCCTTGTGTTACCCTTCCTGTTTCTGCCTGTACTGCGGGTAGGTTGTCTGCCGCAAATTGCAAATCTTGTTCTATCTGGGCATAAACCTCTACCACTGGTGTTCTATCGACTATATTTTGATCTCCAAAAAGCAATCTTTGATCTACAGCTAATGGAACGTCGCCAAACCACTTTACTAATTCAAAATAGTAATAGGCGCGTAAAAAGGTAGCCTCTGCTAGGACTATTTCTTTACCCGGAAAATCGGTTTTGTCTTGAAACTCTAAAATGTAGTTTGCACGATTCACTCCAGAAAACATCCATCCCCACATATCTCTCAACTGCTGATTGACAGGAGTAT
>CAZWVO010000152.1:0-5627 GCA_964637535.1 uncultured Flavobacteriaceae bacterium | reverse complement strand
AGAAATTACATTTTGAACATTACCTCCTCTAAAAATTGCATTGTTCATACGTACTCCATCTACTGTAATTAACAACCTGTTCGTAGCAAACCCCCTAATTAACGGGCTACCGCCACCCAATTGACTTTTTTGCACAAAAACCTTTCCACTATTTTGAAGCAAATCTGCAGCTGTTTGTGGAGTAGTAAAAGCAATAGTACGCGCATCTATTGAAGCTATTTTTTGGGGGATATCTTTTTTTTGCTGTTCCCATTTAGAAACAGACATCACTACCTCATCTAGTTGTTGTGGTTTTAAGGAAAGGTATACTTTGGCCCCTCGCTTTAAAGCCTGCGCTTTGGTTATTTTTTTTATCTGATAACTAATATGACTAAAGGTAATACGCTCGTTATTCTTAAAGGCATCTAGTGTACACTTTCCATCAAAATCGGACAAAGCGGTCTTACTTTTATCTAAATTATAGACGGCAACATTAAGAATAGGTTCCCTAGTCTCCTCGTCTAGAATAGTGATTTCCTGAGCAGGTATCCATTGAAAAAAAAGAAATGCGATAATGATCCCTAATTTCTGCATTTTAGCTAAAAACTTCATTCAAAATGGTAAGCGATTTGGGTTTTCTAAATCCATGCAAATGTAATTCAAAATAGAGTACAACTGACTGCAGGAGATCTTGCCGATCATTCTTTACCATTGTAATGGTATGTATTGCATCAAAATTTGTGCCCAAAAAGGTTTTAAAATGAGCTAAAATTTTTCCATTTATACTTGGGTTGCCAGATACCGTGTTTGTAAAACCGCCTTCAAGCAGATCAAAACTACTCTCCTGTATATGAGAAGTGTCTGGATAAAACCCTAAATATCGGGTTAGATTCAATAAAAAGACAATATGAAAATTGGCAATTTTATCATGTGTATCTAGCCATTGCAGTCCTGCTTCTAAATAACTAAACAATGGCAGGTTAGCTTCTTCTTCAAGAATGCTATTAGACAACATTTCTGCAAGAAATAAAGCCACTGCATTTTTAGCAATATGGGTATGTAAGCTCTGATATTGATAACTTACTTTTGCTTCCTTAATGCGTTCCAAAGTTCCCTTATTTTTATGGATCGCTACAATTTCTAATTGCATTAGCGGCTGAAAATAAGCAGCCTTCAGCTTTCCTTTTCTGGAAGCAAGGATTCCCTTTAGTAAATAGGACCGTAAGCCTTCGTTAGCAGTAAATACTTTTACAATTAAACTGGTGTCTCCATACTTTAATGCGGATAAAACTATGGCCTTACTGGTAAGCTGCATAATGGCTTTTTATGTGTTACAAAGATACAATTCAAAGCAAAGAAAAAGACCTGTAAGCTTTCTACAATCTCACAGGTCCTTTACATTATATGACTGTCTTTATACTATATAGTGCGTTTTAAATCACCCCTTGCGCTAGCATGGCATCGGCTACTTTTACAAAACCAGCAATATTTGCTCCTTTTACATAGTTACAATACCCATCCTTTTCCTTTCCATATTGGATACATGAATCGTGTATATCTTCCATAATGGCTTTTAATTTTTCATCTACTTCCTCCCTTGTCCAGCTAATACGCAAAGAGTTTTGAGACATTTCTAAACCAGAAGTTGCTACCCCTCCTGCATTAGAGGCTTTCCCAGGGGCAAAAAGTATTCTTGCCTTCTCAAATTCGTGAATTGCTTCTGGGGTAGAAGGCATATTAGCACCTTCGGCAACACACATACATTTATTCTTTAATAATTGCTTGGCATTTTTACCGTCCAATTCATTCTGCGTGGCACAGGGTAACGCAATATCGCACTTTACTTCCCATGGCTTTTTGCCCTTATGAAATTTGGCCGACTTATATTTTTTGGCGTATTCCGAAATACGTCCTCTTTTGTTATTTTTAAGGTCCATAACGAAGGCTAGCTTTTTCTTATCTAAACCTTCCGAATCATAAATATACCCAGAAGAATCAGACAAGGTAACTACCTTACCTCCCAAATGCATTACTTTCTCTGCAGCATATTGTGCTACATTACCAGAACCTGATATTACCACCGTTTTTCCTTCTATCTTTTCTCCTCTGGTCGCCATCATACTTTGCGCAAAATATACAGTTCCGTATCCTGTAGCCTCCGGTCTTATTAGAGATCCTCCCCAGGAAATTCCTTTCCCCGTTAACACCCCAGTAAACTCATTTCTAATTTTTTTATACATCCCAAAAAGGAACCCAATCTCTCTAGCGCCTACTCCAATATCTCCAGCAGGAACGTCGGTGTTTGGCCCAATATGCCTAGAAAGTTCTGTCATAAAAGCGTGGCAAAAACGCATTACCTCGTCATCTGACTTTCCTTTAGGGTCAAAATCTGAACCTCCTTTACCACCACCCATAGGAAGTGTTGTAAGACTATTTTTAAAAACTTGCTCAAAAGCTAAAAATTTCAGAATACTCGCATTAACACTTGGGTGAAAACGCAATCCTCCTTTATACGGACCAATAGCCGAATTCATCTGAATACGATACCCACGGTTAACATGTACTTCTCCTTTGTCATCAATCCATGACACCCTAAAAGAAAGCAAACGCTCTGGTTCAACCATACGAAGTAAAATATTTTTACCGCTGTATATTTTTTTTCTGGCGATATAGGGAATAACGGTTTCTGCTACTTCCTGTACAGCCTGTATAAATTCTGGTTCATGACCATTTCTGGTCTTCACCTCGTCCATAAATGCTTTAATTTTTGCCTCCATAGAATATCAATTATTAACTACTGTTTTTGTTGATTTTAAAATATAATGACGAAATTATGATATTTCTGTAATTTAAACCCTCTTTTTTTTAAAATTTGATAAAAATCCTTTAAAAATGGGCTTTCTAAAAATGCGATTACTTCTTACCCAATAGCCTGTTCTAGATCTGCAATTAAATCGGCCTCATCTTCAATACCGACACTAAGTCTAATTAAGGCATCTACCACCCCGCTTTTTTCTCTTTCTTCTTTAGGTATACTGGCATGTGTCATACTTGCCGGATGCCCTGCTAAACTTTCTACACCTCCTAAAGATTCTGCTAAGGTAAATACCTTAAGTTTTTCTACAATAGCAATGGCATCTTCATAACTGCTTCCTTTAGGAACAAAGGAGATCATTCCACCAAAATCGCTCATCTGACTTTTTGCAATAGCATGGTTAGGGTGCGTTTCAAAACCAGGCCAGTACACCTTTTCTATTTTTGGGTGATTAGCAAGGTAAAGCGCAATTGCCTTTCCGTTTTCGCAATGCCGTTGCATTCGCACATGTAAAGTTTTAATTCCGCGAAGCACTAAAAAACTATCCATTGGACCGCATACCGCTCCGCTAGCATTTTGGATAAAATAGAGCTGATCTGCCAAGGCTTTGTCTTTTACTACCAACGCTCCAACCACCACATCGGAGTGCCCGCCAAGGTATTTGGTAGCCGAGTGCATTACAATATCTGCTCCCAGATCTAACGGAACCTGTAAATAGGGCGTAGCAAAGGTATTATCTACCGCGAGTAAACAGTTGTGCTTTTTGGCCAAAGCTGCTACTCCTTTAACATCGATAACATTCATCATTGGGTTTGTAGGGGTTTCTACCCAAATAAGCTTCGTTTTTGCATTAATATGCGCTTCAATAGCAGTTATACTTTGCATTCCGATGAAATGAAAAGTAATCCCATATTTTTCAAAAATTTGTTTAAATAGCCGATAACTTCCTCCATACAAATCATTAGTAGAAACTACCTCATCTCCTGGGTTAAGCAATTTTATGACGGCATCTATAGCTGCTAATCCACTACCAAAAGCTAGTCCGTAGTTTCCGTTTTCTATACTTGCTAAAGATTTTTCTAAAGCAGTTCTAGTAGGGTTCGCACTTCTAGAATACTCGTACCCCATGTGTCCGCCCGGGGTAGTTTGGGCATAGGTGGAAGTTTGATAAATTGGAGGCATTACAGCGCCGTATGCTTTATCGGGTTCTTGACCACCATGAATGGTTTTACTATTAAATTTTAACTTTTTTTCGCTCATGAGATATAATTAACTATGCAAATGTATCGTTATCTTTCGGAGAATACAATGAAGCCCTAATTTTGAACTACAGATGATAAAGACCTTACATAAAAGTTGGTTTCTCTTACTGCTATTGCTCGCCGTATGCTTTAGTTGTAAAAAAACAGAGGGACTTACATTTACCGAAACAACATACACAGAGGGTACATGTCAAAACTGCCCAGAAATCGATATCGTCATTCCTGTAGCTATGGAAGAAACGATAATAGACAATGTTATTAATACTGCAATAGAGGAAGAGCTTATCGCTATGCTCACCTTTGATGATAGTATAGACGCTAAAACGCTTAAGACGGCTATCACATCCTTTAAAAGCGGTTATCAAGAAATTAAAAAATTATATCCTGGAGAAGCTACTGCTTGGGAAGCAAAAATTAGGGGCGAAGTTGCTTATGAAGATCCACATATGATTACAATTGTCCTGGAATCTTATCTTTTTACAGGAGGTGCCCATGGGTATGCCAGTACCAGATACTTAAACTTTGATAAGAAAAAAGGAGAGGAATTAGAGAATTGGGAACTCTTTGATAACAAAGGTGATTTTGAACATTTTGCAGAATTAAAATTTCGCATCCAAGAAGAAATCCCCCAAAACACCCCAATCAATAGTACGGGGTTTATGTTTGAAAAGGAAAAGTTCTATTTACCAAACAACATTGGTTTCACCAAAAAAGGAATCGCTCTTTGTTACAACCAATACGAAGTAGCCTCCTATGCAGATGGTCCAATTGTATTAACGCTTCCCTTTAACGAGGTGAAAAAATACCTTTCTACAAGAATTAAATAGCCTTAGAAACACATAGAAATCCTTACTTAAGCACTTTAAGTAATGACAATACTACTCCTAAATGCAGGCCTTCGTGCAAAAGATTAAACACCAAGGCATCATCTATGTTCTTTAGAGTAACTTTTAAACTAGTAGTATACTCCTTATACGAGGTGAAAAGTCCATTTTCATAGTTTTGCTGTGCAATTTCTGCAGTAGATAACAAATAGGCCGCAACCTTTTCTATTTCGTCTTCCGAAGGCTCATGCTCCGGAACTGTCCCTTTCTTATAAAGGTCAATAAGTGATTCATCTATAGTTACTGGCAAACCACTTAAGCGATAAACGAGTAACTGCTGGGTAACCACAATATGTGCTATGTTCCACCAAATGTTGTTCCTATACCCCTCTGGAATTTTTACTAGGGCTTCCCTAGGAGTTTCTGTTAAAAGCGTGTACAGATATTTTCTGTTCTGTAGTGTTGTTATAAAAACATTTTCCAAAATACATATTGTTTTAAGTGTGGTTAAAAATAACGCATATCCATGGAAAATTGGTTTCTTTGTGGTGTTATTTTCTAATACTGTAGTACGTCTATAAACGTGTCGAAGATATAGAGCAGCTCACCGGCGCGGTTTTCGTGCGTGTACTTGTTTGGAGTTTGCCCGTCCTGCTCGTCTCGTTTCTCATAATGGGGCTCTTCGAGAACATGCTCGACCGTTCTTGCCGGTGTTTTTACAATACGGCGCATGACGGCCACTGGTTT
>CAZWVO010000151.1:0-5643 GCA_964637535.1 uncultured Flavobacteriaceae bacterium | reverse complement strand
TTTCTGATTTGTGAACCCCATTCTTTTTTCATTTTAAAGGACTCTATTTCGGCACGAGAGGCCCGAGCAGAAATAGAGTCCTCAAAAATGAAAATATAATGGGGTTCACAAATAAGAAATTATGTCATGCACCTCTATAAGCTAGTGAAAGATGTAAGAACCTCAAAAGAAACAGGGAACGTAGATGCGGTCATGGATGGAGATTTAAACCATTTTTTAAAGGCGTATTTAATGATGATGGGGCAAAAGGAAGAGTAATATAAATTTTAAAGTTAAGATGATAAAAATATACCATAATCCAAGATGTAGAAAATCTAGAGAGGGTTTGGCTATTCTAGAAGCTTCTGGAAAAGACTTTGAAACTGTTTTGTATTTGGAAGAAACACCTACTCAAAAAGAGCTTAGTTCTATTATAGCAAAACTAGGGATTACGCCAGAAGCATTGGTACGGAAAAACGAAGCCATCTGGAAAGAACAATTTAAAGGTAAAACCCTTACCAATGCACAACTTATTGAAGCTATGGTTGCACATCCTAAACTCATAGAGCGACCAATAGTGATACATAATGACAAAGCAGTGATTGGTAGACCTCCCGAAAAAATACGGGAATTCCTTTAACAGCTTGGGTTTTCAGCTTTTTAGTTTTAACAAATGTTTAACTCCCTTGGGTTAAACCTTAATCTACTTTTGTAATCTCACCATTATCGTTCTTATGAAATACCACACTTTACATCTCGTTCTCGGTCTATTTTGTTTTTTATCTGTATCCACAGTCATGGCCCAATATGGTTATGGAAATGGTTATGGGAATGGATACGGCAGAGGTCGTAGTGCTGTACCCCAAGCCCAGGAGAGCCCTAGAGAAGAGAAGCCTTTAACGGCCGAGGAGATTGTAGATTTAAGGATGCCTAGTATTACAGAAAATGTAGGGTTAAACCCATTTGAAGAAGCTGTAGTACGGACATCTTTGGTGAAACATGTGCAACAACGTATAGAATTGCAAATTCTAAAATTAGAAGGTAATGATCTGCGTGAGGCATTGGAAAAAATTCAGAAAAGTCAGGATGAAGAACTCAAGACAGGGCTTCCTCAGGAAAAATATGATGCATTTATAGCGTTTCAGGAGCGTAATTTCAAAAAGACGAAAAAGAAAAAAAAGAAAAAAAAGTCTAAAGACAAAACCTAAATGAACAAACTATTTTCCCTTCTTACAATTTGCTTTACCCTTTCAATAACTGCGCAAAGACCCCCAGGACAACAACGACCTTCACCAATAACCATTACAGGAACAGTTTTAGATCAAGAAACAGGACAACCTTTAGAGTATGCTACCTTAGTACTGCAAAGTGCTAGAGATCCGAAAAAAGTAACAGGAGGAATTACAGACGCTGAAGGAAAATTTACAGTAGAAACATCTCCTGGAAAATACAATGTTAGGGTAGAATACATTTCATACAAGACCTATTCATTAAAAGAACAAACGTATAGATCATCAACAGATTTAGGAGTAATTAAGCTTGCTATAGATGTTGCGCAATTAAATGAGGTAGAAGTAGTAGGAGAACGTACCACGGTAGAGTTGCGTTTAGATAAAAAGATATATAATGTAGGCAGCGACCTAACAGTAAAAGGAGGCTCAGTAACTGATGTGTTAGATAATGTACCTTCCGTAACCGTAGATGTGGAAGGAAATATTAGTTTACGAGGAAACGAAAGTGTACGTATCTTAATTAATGGCAAACCTTCTGCGCTTTCTGGGTTAAGTCCAGACGCATTGCAACAACTACCTGCAGAAGCCATAGAGAAAGTAGAGGTAATTACCAACCCATCTGCCCGTTATGATGCAGAGGGTACAGCAGGTATTTTGAACATCATCTTAAAACAAAGTAAAACTTCTGGTCTTAACGGCTCTGTAAATGTGTTTGCTGGTAATCCAGATAATTTTGGAGGTGCCGTTAGCCTTAACTTAAGACGTTCTAAGTTTAATATCTTCACAAACACCTCTTATCGCTATAGAGATGCTCCAGGGAACGCTCAGTTTTTGCAAGAAAATTTTAACACTGATGGTACTACTGCTAGTTTTCAAGATGAGTTTAGAGACTTTCAAAGACAAAGTGATGGTTTTAATACCAATGTAGGTTTTGAGTTATTCTTAACAGAATCTAGTAGTATTACCAACTCTTTAGTATACCGGAATAGTGATGGAGAAGACTTAACAGATATTGATTTTTTTAATTTTGATGCCAGTAGAAACCCTACCATTCAAAGAAACAGGTTTACAACGGAAACGGAGACAGATGAAACCGTACAATATTCCTTAAACTATGAAAATAGATTTAACGATGATGGTCATAAGCTTACATTTGATTATCAGTTTTCTAAAGGAAATGAAACAGAGAATTCTATTATTAATGAGCTTATCTTAGACGATAATATTACATTACCCACAGAACAGACGTTGAATGATGAGACCCAAACCAATCAATTAATACAGGCAGATTACGTGCTTCCTTTTGGAAAAGACAACCAATCTCAATTTGAATTAGGATACCGAGGAACGTTTAATGAGTTTGATACTGATTTTGATTTTGGGATTCTAGAAAACAACGGTGTTTTTAACAGTGATCCAAATTTTAGCAATCGACTTATATATACAGAATACGTACATGCAGCCTATACCCAATTAGGAACTAAAATGGGTAAGTTTAGTATTCTAGGAGGCCTGCGAATGGAAGCTACGGACATAGGAATAACTTTGGTTAATACGAATGAGACAGATAATAAGGATTATGTAGATTGGTTTCCTTCTTTGTTCTTGGGATATGAATTTTCTGAAACTGAACAATTGACCATTAGTTTTAGTAGGCGTCTTAGAAGGCCTAGGTCTCGTTTTATCAATCCATTTCCTTCTAGGTCTAGTAATACCAATTTGTTTCAGGGAAATCCGGACTTAGACCCTACCTATGCCAATGCTTTTGATTTAGGGTATTTAAAACGATGGGATAAGATCACATTTACCACTTCTGGTTATTACAATAGATCTACTGGCGTGTTTCAATTTGTAACTCAAGAAACAGGCGATTTTGTAGAAATTGAAAATCCAGACGATCCAACAAGCCCAGTAGTTGTTCCTGTGCAGGTAAGAACTCCTGTTAATTTGGCAACAGACAGTAGAATAGGTGTAGAATTTACCACTACCTATACCCCAAAAAGAAATTGGCGTCTTACTTGGAATTTAAACCTCTTTCAACAGGCTTTAAGAGGTGATTTCTCATTTGAAAATTCTTTAAATGAAACGGTAGTACAAAATTTTGATTCTGATAATTTTACGTGGTTTACAAGATTAAGCGCAAAAATTCCGCTACCTGCGGCGATTGATTTTCAAACCAATCTGTTCTACAGAGGCCGGAATGAAAATGCGCAAAGTTTAAACAAAGGGATTTTAAGTACTAATCTTGCGTTTAGTAAGGATGTCATTAAAGACAAAGCAACCCTTTCCTTAAACGTTAGTGATCTGTTCAATAGTAGAAAACGCAGAAGTGAAACAAGAACAGATAATGTATTTACAGATAGTGAATTTCAATTTAGACAACGACAAGTAACTTTATCCTTCTTGTATCGATTTAATCAGCAACAAAATCAATCTAACCGAAGAGATCGTAATGGTGGTGGCGGTGGTCAAGATGATTTTGAATTTGAAGGCTAAGCGAAAATTAAGAAATTATACAAAACAAAAAAGAAGCCATATGGCTTCTTTTTTTATGCGTTACGTTTCGCTTTTTTAGCATCCCGTTTTTCTTTCAAAAATTCTATAAGGTTTCCTCCTAACCAATACGGTACGACAAAACCAATTAAAAATATCATCAACCAAAAACCAATTAACAAGATGGTAAAAAATGCTATAAATCCTAAATATTGATCAAAATCAAACATATACTTCGTTATTAACGATTACAAAGATACTTTGAAAAGAGCACATTCTACAAATCAAATTAGAAAAAAAATAATAGCGATAAGTATTAAGTCCTCAAAATCTTACCTTTGTATTAAATTAAATTTCAAAATACAATGGCTTTTAGAATAGAAAAAGATACCATGGGCAAGGTAAAAGTTCCGTCAGATAAATACTGGGGAGCCCAAACGGAACGATCTCGAAATAACTTTAAAATTGGTCCTTCTGGCTCCATGCCTTTAGATGTGGTTTACGGTTTTGCTTACTTAAAGAAGGCTGCCGCGTATACCAATTGTGATTTAGGAGTTTTAACTGCGGAAAAAAGAGATGCAATTGCTGCTGTATGTGATGAAATTTTAGCTGGAAAACACAATGATCAATTTCCGTTAGTAATATGGCAAACGGGTTCTGGAACGCAAAGTAACATGAATGTCAATGAAGTTATTGCCAATAGAGCTCATGAAATGGCTGGTAAAGTTATTGGTGAAGGCGAAAAAACCATCCAGCCCAATGATGATGTAAATAAATCGCAATCTTCTAATGACACTTTCCCCACAGGAATGCACATTGCGGCCTATAAAAAGATTGTAGAAGTAACCCTTCCTGGAGTTACACAACTTAGGAATACGCTACATCAAAAAGCAAGCGAGTTTGAAAAAGTGGTGAAAATTGGACGTACACATTTAATGGATGCCACTCCCCTAACCTTAGGGCAAGAATTTTCTGGATATGTTTCGCAGTTAGACCATGGCATAAAAGCGTTAAAAAACACCTTAGATCACCTAAGTGAATTAGCGCTTGGAGGCACTGCTGTGGGTACAGGATTAAATACACCTAAAGGGTATGATGTGTTGGTGGCTAAGTATATCGCGGAGTTTACGGGATTGCCTTTTAAAACCGCTACAAATAAATTTGAAGCACTTGCTGCCCACGATGCTATTGTGGAAAGTCATGGCGCCTTAAAACAACTTGCTGTTTCATTAAATAAGATTGCTAATGATATTCGCATGATGGCTTCTGGTCCTCGCTCGGGAATTGGAGAAATTATTATCCCGGCGAATGAACCAGGAAGTTCAATTATGCCTGGAAAAGTTAATCCTACCCAATGCGAAGCACTAACAATGGTTTGTGCTCAGGTATTAGGAAATGATGTAGCTATTAGCGTAGCTGGAGCGCAAGGTCATTATGAACTTAATGTATTTAAGCCCCTGATGGTGGCTAACATTTTACAATCTGCAGAACTCCTTGGGGATGCTTGTGCCAGTTTTGATAGCAATTGTGCTACAGGAATTGCGCCCAACCACGACGTTATTAAAGAACTCTTAAATAACTCATTAATGCTAGTTACTGCTTTAAATACTAAAATTGGGTATTATAAAGCTGCTGAAATTGCCAATACAGCGCATAAAAATGGAACTACCTTAAGAGAAGAAGCTATAAACCTTGGCTATGTGACAGCTGAAGAATATGACGAGTGGGTAAAACCAGAAGACATGGTAGGATCCTTAAAGTAAGTAACAAAATCTGAGAATATAAAAAAGGGACAAATCGAATGGATTTGTCCCTTTTTTGGTTGTACTATCTACTATTTAATGGTGTTTACTATTTCAAGGTGAAATTAGAGGTAGCCATCAATTTTAATCTATCATCATAAACATTTACCATGTAGTTTCCTTTTTGGAAATCTCCT
>CAZWVO010000150.1:0-5680 GCA_964637535.1 uncultured Flavobacteriaceae bacterium | reverse complement strand
ATCTACAGTAGCATCATGCATTACGATTAGTTCGCCATCGGCAGTTAAATGCACATCTAATTCAATCATATCTACATTTAATTCGAGCGCTTTTTGAAAAGAAGCTAAGGTGTTTTCCGGGGCATGGCCTGCGGCTCCTCGGTGTCCAATAACTACTACCTCATTCACATTTATGTTATTTCCCGAAACTCCTAATAACGAATACCGAATTATAGGGTAGCTTAATATCAATACGATTGTGATTAGGGTTATTAGAAGAAATTTCCATACTTTTTTTAGCATATTCTTGGGTTATTTATAAACGAATATAACCTCTTTTTTGACAACCAATCTACCATGGAGGAGTGGTGGGTTGGCCTATTCTTTCAGGGATGGAAGTAATAGTGTGTAAATACAACCAATTCAATTAACTTTAGGCATGCAAAAAGAACAACTACTGGCGTGTCATGAAAGGATTACGCCATTTATTCATAGAACGGCGGTATTATCTTCTACCTTACTAAATGAGGTAGCGGGTACAGAATTGTTTTTTAAGTGCGAGAACTTTCAAAAAGGAGGGGCTTATAAGATGCGAGGAGCCACTAATGCGATTATGCAACTAAGTCCAGAACAGCGAAGTAGAGGAGTGGTTACTCATTCTTCGGGTAATTTTGCCCAAGCACTTGCCCTTGCTGCAAAAAGCCTAGGTGTAACGGCGCATATTGTAATGCCATCAACTGCCCCAGAAGTGAAAAAAGAAGCGGTTTTGGGCTATGGTGGGCAGGTTACGATATGTAAACCTACCTTAGCGGCAAGAGCCCAAGCGGCAAAGGCCATTGAAGAAAAAATAGGAGCTCAATTTTTACACCCTTCTAACGATTACCAAGTAATTATAGGGCAAGGCACTGCAGCATTAGAACTGTTACAGGATTATCCTAATTTAGATCTTATTGTAGCCCCTATTGGAGGAGGAGGACTTATTGCAGGAACCGCATTAGCTGCTCACTATTTTGGAATAGATTGTAACGTTATTGGAGGAGAGCCGTTTGAAGCAGACGACGCTTATAGATCCCTAAAAAGTGGAAAAATTGAAGGAAATGATACGGTAAATACCGTTGCAGACGGACTAAAAACACAATTGGGCGATCAAAACTTCCCTATCATACAAGAACACGTAAACCAAATTATTAGGGTTACAGAAGAGGAGATTGTTGCTGCTATGAAATTGATATGGGAGCGAATGAAAATTATTGTAGAACCCTCTAGCGCGGTTGCACTTGCTGCGGTGCTTAAAGCACCGTCTGATTTTAAAGGCAAACAAATTGGAATCATTATTTCGGGAGGGAATGTAGATGTTCATCAGTTGCCTTTTTAATGATAAAACAAGATTTTAGACCTTTTTACAGCTGTTTTTTAACATCTTATGCTTAAGAGTATGTTAAATTAAAATTCTAATGTTATCTTTGATAAAAAGCAATAACCCTATATTCAGTAGTATTACCAATGGCAAAATCCCAACAAACGTTTAGCAAAACAGAAAAAGAAAAAAAGCGCTTAAAGAAAAGAGAAGAAAAGCAAAAGAAAAAACTTGCCCGTAAAGCAGCAGCCAAAGAAAGCGGAGGAGGCATACAATTTGCCTATGTAGATCAATTTGGTAATTTGACAGATACACCGCCTGATCCAACAACAAAAGAAAAGATAGATGCAGAAAGTATTGTTCTCGGTATTCCTAAGAAAGTACCTGGAGAAGAAGAAGATCCCGTACGTCAGGGAAAAGTATCTTTTTACGATTCTTCTAAAGGTTTTGGTTTTATTATTGACACTGAAAATAATGAAAAATACTTTACGCATGTAAGTGGTCTTATTGACGAAATTGCAGAAAATGATAAAGTTTCTTTTGAGCTGGAAAAAGGAATGAAGGGAATGAATGCTGTTCGTGTTAAAAAGGTATAATTGCCTAATTTTCCTTATTTATTTGAGTAACATCCTTTTTTCGAAGTTGTACCACAGCACCAGGAATTAATTCATTTAATTGTATGGTCCCTATACGGACTCGTACTAGCCTAAGCGTTGGAAAACCTACTGCCGCGGTCATTTTTCTTATTTGTCGAAATTTCCCTTCCTTAAGGATAATACTAATCCAAGAAGATGGTCGATGCTTTCCAATACGTAGTTTTACATGAGGAACAGGGAGCACAGGTTGCTCATTTAAAAGACGTACTTGACAGGGTTTTGTACGATACTTTTTTCCAAAAACACCAATACTAACGCCTTTAGCTAATTGCCTAAGCGCCGTTTGAGTTATACCCCCGTCTAGTTGTGCGTAGTATTCTTTTTCTACTCCGCTCCTGTTAATTGTATCGCTCAATTTCCCATCTGTTGTAAGCAGTAGTAAGCCTTCTGATTTCTCATCTAACCTGCCAATAGGCATAGTACCCTCTGGAAAATCATAAAAAATATTTAAGAATTCTTTTTTACGCTGTTGCCGGGCGTCATTGGAATTTAACTGACTAAGCACATAGCACGGCTTGTACATTTTAAAATGCAACTGCTTTTGTTTATTCGAAATAGCCATATAACCTTATAGGCCTCCTTTTCTGGTAGGTGCTCTTGGTGTGGGCCATTGTCTTTGCTCTCCAGTTCGTCCATTTACGGGTAAAACACTTTTAACTCTGGAAGTAGCTTCTTGTTCTTCACTTGCCATATAAGCCAGAATAGCAGTAAGGATAACATTATTTCTAACATCATCAAAAACGATTTTATCATAAGTGTCTCTATTGGTATGCCAAGTATAGTTCCAATACGACCAATTTAAAGAACTTAAGCTAAAGGCAGGTGCTCCTGCCGCCTGAAACGAGGCATAATCAGACCCTCCTCTAGCTGGAGTACCCGGAAAAGTAGTTTCAATTTCATTGGTAATTTCCTCTGGAACAGCATGCAACCAGCGTGTTAGATAGTCATAGGAGTGCAAGAACCCACCCCCAGATAAACGAACCACACGTCCAGTACCATTATCTTGATTAAATACGGCTTGTACCTTTGCAACAATTTCTGGATGATCTTCCACAAAGGCTCTGGAACCATTTAATCCCTGTTCTTCGCTACCCCAATGCCCAACTAAGATGGTACGTTTTGGATTTGGATAATGTTTTTTAAGAATACGCATTGCTTCCATCATTATTAAGGTGCCGGTACCATTATCTGTAGCTCCTGTACCACCATCCCATGAATCAAAATGGGCAGATAAGATTACGTATTCATTAGGCAATTCACTTCCTGTTATTTCCGCAATAGTATTAAAAGTGGGCATTACCCCTAAATCCTTAGATAGGGCCGTAATGTGTAGTTCTGGTTTTTTACCAGATTCAGCCAAGCGGTGAAGCATTCCATAATCTTCCAACTCCAAGTCAACTGTAGGAATAGTTTTGGTTCTTGCTCCAAATATTTTGTTTACTCCAAAACCTCTAGACCATGAAGAAGCTACAATTCCAACAGCTCCGGCGTTCTCTAACGCCTCTGGTAAGGTGCGAGAAGTATAACCCGTATTTCTAATGTTAGTACGCCAAGCTTCCGTTTGCGCTTCTCGTTCTTCTTTCATTTTTGTAAAAGAAGCTTCGGTCGCAAACTCTTCCCAGTTATAATCTGGTCTACCTGTGGGCTGCGGCATAGAAACTAGAACCAATTTTCCTTTTACCTGAGGCAGCCATTTTTTAAAAGCAGCAGAATCAGCAAAGTTGGGTAGTATAAGAACTTCGGCAGTAATCCCTTTTTTTGGAGTACTAGGGTTCCAGGCTAACTGGGTTCCTCTAAGGCTCTGTACTCTTGGCGATACCATATCTATATGGGTTATACCACGTTCCCAGCCACGCCATTCTCCCCATTTTTCATTCTTTGCTTCAATTCCCCATTGGCTATATTTGGCTACGGCCCAATTATGCGCTTCCTGCATTTGAGGGGTCCCTACTAACCGCGGTCCAATTCCATCCATTAGTTCATGACCAAGACTTTTTAACTGAGAATTGGTATTTGCTTCTTCAATTATAGCTTCTATAACGGTTGTAGATTCTTGAGCAATTGCAATACCACCTTGTAACAAGAATAGCATTGCCCATAGGCGTAGTGTTTTTTTCATAATTATAATATTCATTGAAGTTCCTCTAAAAATACAGTTAATAGCCTGAAAATAAAAATCCTAAATTTGTAGGCATCCTAATGCGTAGTGTGGTTTAAACACAATCCTTTTTAGAGCTTAACTTATGTTAGAAAAAATTAAAGCCTTAGAGGCTATTTCAAGTCAATTAGAACCCTCTACAGAACAGCGAAAACAATGGAATGCCGCAGTTCAAAATTATGCGGACCAGTTTTTAGATGATTTTAATACACATACCTCCTATGTAGTGTCCAAGGATATGGGAAAACCCATTAGCGAAGTAACCTTTACGGAACAAGCTAAGCCCATAGAAACACTTCTTGCCCTTCTGAAAGAACACGTAGATACGCCAAATCTTAACCCAGCTTCTGGGGGTCATTTTGGCTATATTCCTGGGGGCGGACTTTTTACCACTGCCCTTGGAGATTACTTAGCAGCAGTTACCAATAGATATGCGGGCATATTTTATGGTAGTCCGGGCGCAGTGCGTATGGAGAATTTTTTACTGCGATGGATGTGTACTATGGTAGGTTATCCAGAAGGTGCCTTAGGAAACCTAACTTCTGGAGGTTCTATTGCCAACTTATCGGCGATAACCACAGCTAGAGATGCCATGGGGATTAAAGCAAGGGATATTGAACATTGTGTCATTTACATGACCCATCAAGTGCATCATTGTTTGCAAAAATCGTTACGTATCGCGGGTATGGAAGAGAGTATTATTCGTTATATACCTATGGATAACACCTTTAAAATGCAAACTAAGGCACTAGAAAATCAAATTAAAAAAGATGAAGCAGAAGGCCTTAGGCCTTTTATGGTTGTGGGTTCTGCAGGAACTACAGACACAGGAGCCATTGATCCGCTTGCTCGTATTGGACGTATTGCAAAAGCAAAACAACTATGGTTTCATGTAGATGCGGCCTATGGCGGATTTTTTATGCTTTCGGATACGCATAAATCAAAATTTGTGGGCATAGAACAATCAGATTCGCTAGCTATAGATCCTCATAAAGGACTTTTCTTGTCGTATGGTATTGGCGCACTTTTAATCAAAAACACCAAAGCGCTATACAACACGCACAGGTATACTGCCAACTATATGCAAGATATTTTTACCCCAGATGAAGATCCATCACCAGCAGATTTATCCCCTGAACTCACCAAACATTTTAGAGGTCTTAGAATGTGGCTTTCCCTTCAACTTTTAGGGATTCATCCCTTTCGGGCTGCCTTAGATGAAAAAGTGTTGCTATGCCAGTATTTTTATAAAGAAGTACAAAAAATAGGCTTCCAAGTTGGCCCAGAACCGGATTTATCGATCTGTATTTTTAGATATGTTCCTTCTGTTTCTGATGCTAATGCCTTTAATAAAAAACTACTAGAGAATTTTAAACAAGAAGGAAGTGTGTTTTTATCCTCTACGACTATTGATGATACCTATTGGATACGATTAGCCGTATTGTCTTTTCGAACCCACTTGGCTCAGGTAAATTTGGTATTGCAATTGCTGAAAAAATGGAAAGCGAATGCAAATTAGTTTAGGAGTAT
>CAZWVO010000149.1:0-5691 GCA_964637535.1 uncultured Flavobacteriaceae bacterium | reverse complement strand
ATGCAAACCAGTATACAAGACACTTCATATGAGTGAAATACGTATTAAAACCGTAGCTAAAGCGCTACCTGCGTACTGCAGGGAAACAAAAGATATTCTTCCTTTTGTCTCGCATTGGCTAGGAGATCAGGATAGCAGATTTCAACGAAAAGTAATTAAGATATTTGAAGGTGCAGCTGTAGATACCAGGTACGGTATCATGGATATTGAAGAAGTGTTTACTGCTACCTCTTTTGAAGAAAAAAACGACATTTATGTTCGGGAGGTTAAAAAGCTTGGAACCAAAGTTTTAGAGAAGGCGCTAAATAAGGCTTTATGGACATCAGATTCCTTAGATTATATTATTACGGTAAGTTGCACAGGTATCATGATTCCCTCTTTAGATGCTTACTTGATTAATAATCTAGGCTTAAGACAGGATGTTGTACGTCTTCCTGTAACAGAGATGGGATGTGCAGCAGGAGTGTCTGGACTAATTTACGCCAGTAATTTTTTAAAATCAAACCCTGGAAAACGTGCTGCTATAGTGGCTGTGGAGAGCCCTACGGCGACCTTTCAATTAAATGATTATTCCATGGCTAATATGGTAAGCGCTGCTATCTTTGGAGATGGAGCTGCTTGCGTTTTAGTATCTTCAGAAGAAGGGGCAACTGGACCCAAGATTATTGGCGAAGAAATGTATCATTTTAAAGATGCTACACATTTAATGGGTTTTGATCTTACCAATTTGGGTTTGAAAATGATTTTAGATCCAGCTGTTCCAAAGACTATTGCAGATCATTTTCCAAAAATTGTGCATCCCTTTTTAAAGGCAAACAATACAAGTATTGAAAAGGTGAATAACTTGATTTTTCATCCGGGAGGAAAAAAAATTGTGCAAACTGTAGAAGAATTATTTGGAGCCTTAGGTAAAAATATTGATGACACTAGAGAAACATTACGCCTATATGGTAATATGAGCAGTGCTACAGTACTTTATGTATTAGAACGCTTTTTAGAAAAGAATTTAGCTGAAGGAGAGCAAGGACTAATGTTAAGTTTTGGGCCGGGCTTTTCCGCACAACGAGTACTTTTAGAATGGTAATTAGTAACGAATGAAGGATTTAGAGAACGCAGGGCGCAATTGGGTGCTTATTTTGGGAGGTAGTAGTGGCTTAGGACTTGCTACTGCTAAGAAATTTGCGCAGCATGGATATCATCTAATTGTAATACATAGAGATAGAAAAGTAGGTTTGCCCGTATTACTTAAGGAGCTTGATGAGTTACGAGCTTTAGGGGTAAAGGTTGCTAACTTTAATACAGATGCTACTAACACAGAAAAGCGCAGACATTTAATAACAAAAATAGGGGGGCTATTGGGTGCGCAGGAGAAAGTAAAAGTACTAGTACATAGTATTGCCAAGGGTAACCTAAAACCTATGCAAAGTAAAGCGATGCCGGTTTTAGATCATAGTGATTTTCAACTTACTATAAACGCTATGGCTATTAGCCTTTACGATTGGACAAAGGATTTGATAGCAGCGCAGCTACTGGCTTCCGATACGCGAATACTCGCTTTTACTAGTGAAGGAAGTACGAAAGCATGGAGGCATTATGCTGCGGTTTCCGCTGCTAAGGCAAGTTTAGAGGCTATTGTTAGAAATATTGCATTAGAGTTTGCGCCAAACGGGATAAGAGCTAACTGCATTCAAGCAGGGATAACTGACACTCCATCTTTTCAAAAAATACCAGGGAGCAAAGTGTTGCGCAACAATGCTTTGAAACGAAACCCAAGCAAACGCTTAACCCTTCCTGTAGACGTAGCAAATGTTGCATACCTACTAAGTTTAAATGAGGCGAAATGGATAACAGGAACAATCATCAAAGCAGACGGGGGGGAAAGTCTACAATAATGAAATATCAGAATCTCATAAAAAGCCTTCCGTACAGTTACCCTTTCTTGTTTGTAGATGCTTTGGAACATATAGATGAGCTTAGTGTTAAAGGCACCTATACCTTTAGGGAAAATCTACCTTTTTATCAAGGTCATTTTATAGGAAATCCTATTACTCCAGGAGTTATTCTCACAGAATGTTGTGCTCAAATTGGGCTGGTTTGCATGGGTTTGCACATTCTTGATAAAACTAATGCTTTAAATAATAATGTTTCACTAAACATTGTTTTCAGTAGCTCGGAAATGGAATTTTACAAACCCGTTTACCCCAATGAAACAGTAACAGTGTATTCTGAAAAAGTGTATTTTAGATTTCATAAATTAAAATGTAAAGTGAAGATGTACAATGCGGCAAAAGAATTAGTTTGTAAGGGTATACTTGCTGGCATGATAATACCTACTCCGGAATGATGAAGCGTGTGGTCATTACCGGTATGGGGGTATGTGCACCTAACGGACATACTTTAGCTAATTTTGCCATGTCCTTGAAAACTGGGCGGAGCGGCATTCAATTTAAACAACAACTTGCAGATCTTAATTTTGGATGTCAAATAGCAGCAGAACCGACGCTTAGTCAGTCCCATATTGCCACCTATTTTTCTCCTTTACAATTGAGAGGGCTAAACGCTAGTGGTCTTGTTTATGGTGTAATAGCGGGTTGTGATGCATGGAAAGATGCTAATTTGCCTATTGCAGATGAAGAAGTGCCAAGTTGGGATAGTGGTATTGTCTTTGGAACAGGAATTTTAGGAGTAGATAAGTTTAGGGAATCCATCCATTTGGTAGACGAAGGAGCTACAAGAAGACTAGGCAGTACTACAGTTATACAGACTATGGCTAGCGGAATTAGTGCGTACTTAGGGGGTATTCTAGGTTGCGGAAATCAGGTAACTACAAATTCTTCTGCCTGTACCACGGGAACAGAGGCCTTGTTAATGGGATTTGAACGTATTCAACAAGGTAAGGCAAAACAGATGTTAGTGGGCAGTTGTAGTGATAGTGGTCCATACGTTTGGGGCGGATTTGACGCCATGCGTATTTTACCTAGAAAATATAATGACAAGCCCGCAAAGGCAAGCAGGCCTATGAGTGCCACGGCTAGTGGTTTTGTGCCAGGGAGTGGAGCAGGAGCTTTGGTCTTAGAAAGCCTTGAAAGTGCTAGACAACGAGGGGCAACTATTTATGCAGAAGTTCTTGGGGGAGCTGTAAATAGCGGTGGACAACGTGCTATGGGTACGATGACGGCTCCTAATAACCAGGCGGTACAACGCTGCATTAAGGATGCAGTTGCTAATAGTAACATTTCGAGTAAGGAAATAGATAGTATTAACGGGCACTTAACCGCAACAGCTAAAGACCCTATAGAAATCCAGAATTGGTCCAAAGCATTAGAGCGCAAAGGAGCTAATTTCCCATACATTAATTCTTTTAAAAGTACGCTTGGGCATTGTTTGGCAGCGGCGGGAAGCATTGAATGTGTTGGGACAGTTTTACAAATACATCATAAAGAAATTTATGGAAATCCGAATTGTATGGATGTACATTCCGACATTCTAACGCATATAGATGCCCATTGTATACCCCAAAAGACCATGGATTATTCACCAAATATTATAGCAAAGGCAAGTTTTGGTTTTGGGGATGTAAATGCTTGTGTTATTTTTAAGGCTTTCAACGACTGATACATAAAATACCCATGACACAGGAAGAGCGTTTTCAGAAGCTTAAAGAGATCATTTCAATATACCTCCCGGAAGATGTAGCCCTGGACGCTGTTACAGCTAAAAGTCATTTTATCAACGAACTAAACATTAATTCTGCCAACCTGGTAGATATTGTTTTAGACGTAGAAGATGCTTTCGATATTTTGTTAGAGAATGAGGACATGGAAAATATGCAAACTGTGGAGGACGCCTTAGCCATTGTTGATCAGAAATTGAATACCGCTTCATGACCTCATTTATTAGTTGGGCAAAACAAAAGTTAACTGTAGATAAACGTCTTCTTTTCGTTTACTGTATGGTATATTTTTTGTGGGGTATGGGAATGGATTGGTTTGGTACTCAGGTAGAAATTGCTCGCTTTACCTATTGGTGGCAGGTCATAAGCTGCTATATCTTTTATATGGTTCCCATTTCTTTATTGTTACGTAAACTACCGTTTCATATGCAATATGCCTATGGTTTAGTAGCTATGGGACTATTAGAATTTGGTGGCTATGCCTTAGAAAGTTCTTACGCTTACCCCAATAACCTTTTGGACCAACTCTTTAATATTCGTAATTTTAGTTTGGGTATGGCCTTATTTTTTGCGGTATACTTTCCCTTGGGAAATTGGGGAGTAGCCAAAATCTATAAAATGGTATTTAAGACTCCTGCAGACTAACTACCGGCGATTACAAAAACAATTCTATTTTTACGGCTACCGTGTTATCTACTCGTTTCTTTTTAATAGCAATCCCGTAATCATAGGAGTTAAGACTACAGGTTCCAATCCATTGCTTTTCATTTCGGGTAAATTCAAATACTTCAACTTTTGTAGTTCCCTTTATCGTAAGATCACCAGTAACTTGTATCGTATTCCCCTCTTGTACAACCTTAGTACTACTGAATTTAATATAAGGATGGTTTTTAGCATCAAAGTATTTACCTCCTTTTATACTCCAGTCCCGTAGTACGTTGCCAGTTTTAATAGTTTCAACACTTACACTACCACTGAATGAAGAACTTTCTATTTCATTTACATCTATTTTTGAAGAGGATGTAAAGCCACTTATGGTACCATCTACATCCTTGTCTACAAAAACAAAAGAGACTTTTGCCTTGCTTATCTTCTGATAGTCTTGCGATTGTATTGGTAACACAATACCGATTAATAAGAGTAAAAATAGCGTATGCTTCATAATTTAGGGTTGTTAGATTGCTTAGTCGATTGTAGTAGGGGGCAACTTACAAAGTGCTAAAATTACGACAAAATGTGCTATATACTCGTTGTAAATCCTCCTAAAAAGCTAAGTGCTAGCGTGTTATTTCAAATAAAATTCCTTACTTTGCACTAACACTATTACGAAATGAAAATGAGAAAAATATCACTTTTGGCTTTTTGCCTATTGTTAGTGGTTTTTGGTGTAAACAGTGCTCATGCACAAGAAGCCCCCAAGAAAGAAACCAGTAAAGAGACTCCTGTAGTAAGAGAGATTCCAGAAAATAAGAAAAAAGAAGTACGCGTAAAAAAGCATACCATTATGGAGCGTTACGAACCAGAAATGGTAGTACCTGCAGATGAGCGCTTAGAGTTAAAAAAACGCCGTCTTGCAGAAATAAAGCGTAAAAGAGGTATCATAGACACAATGAGTATATCTGCGCGTAAAAAACGTAAGCTACTTCAAGAATTATACAGAAATCCGCTTTCGGAACAACTTTCTAAGGCAATTGCCGATACAGAATTCGAAGACGAGGAAGATTACTAAAAAGTAAATAAGAATTAAAAAACCCGCTATATGCTCCTAGGAGTTGTAGCGGGTTTTTCGTTAGACGTGGGGACGAATCTATGCTATCGTGATCTCATTTTTTGTTTTCGCTTACTTAATTGACGCTCTATTTCCATTGCCGTAACCGCTATAGCAGTTTCAAAATTGGTTTTACTTGCTTCTGCATAAAGCTGAGGTCCTGGAGCACTCAATCGCATACTACAAATCATTCCAGTATTTGGAGAAGTAGTGTTTTCCGTCTTAAAAAAAACATCGGAATGAATAATAA
>CAZWVO010000148.1:0-5717 GCA_964637535.1 uncultured Flavobacteriaceae bacterium | reverse complement strand
TCGTACACCCTATTAAAATCTATAGTTTGGGTTATTAGTCCTTCTTTATGCAGCACGGGAGGGATAATCCACTCGCCATCCGGACCAGCAATACATGAACCTCCATTAGCTAGTACATCCGGAGCTTTTTCCAATATTTTATCTAGATGCGGCGTATTGGCAGGAAAATCTTCTTTCTTCATTAGCGATGATACAGAAATTACATAGCTTCTAGATTCTCTGGCTATAAATCGGGTAATATCTTTAGTATTATGGTCACTTCCAGGCCAAACTGCTACATGCAGATTTTCACCCTGTCCGTATAGCGCCGCTCTAGGTAACGGCATCCAGTTTTCCCAACAATTGAGCCCTCCTACCGTAAATTGCTTTAACGGGTGTACTTTAAGGCCATTGCCATCTCCGGGAGCCCATGTTAAGCGTTCATCATAGGTAGGTTGTAATTTGCGATGTACAGATTGTATAACACCGTTAGCATCAACATACACCAAAGAACAGTAAATGCTGTGCCCTCCTCTATCTTTGGCTCGCTCCATCATTCCAATATACATTGCCATTGCATGCTTTTGAGCCAATTGGCAAATCCTGTTTATTTCTCCGGCTTCTATTTGTATTGCATTACGGGTGTAATGTCCATGTAATTCTTTATTTACTTTTAAATCCCAAGCCGCACCTTCTGTTAGTGCTAACCAAAAAGGGTATCCAGGTAGTAGGGCTTCTCCAAAAACTAAAAGCTCTACACCTTCCTTAGCGGCTTCTTTAATTGTATTTTCAATTTTTTCTAAGGTAGCTTTTTTATCTAACCATACCGGCGCTATTTGCGCCAATCCAACATGTAAAAGGTGTTCCATTATAAAATGCGGTTTAAGACCAAATCAATATCAATGAGTAAGATACTAAATACTCCAACGATAATAATTAATTTTAAAATATTATGTAGCCATACATAGTCCTTTTTTTGCTTCGCCGTCCATAACAATAATTGAAATGCAATCAGCAATACAATACATCCGATAAAATAAAGGTACATATCGCCCACGTCAAAGTTATAAATAAGTAAAAAGGCAGGAATAAGTGTAAGTACGGTAAAAATAGTAATTCCGATTTTGGAAATTTTAGAGCCATAAATAATAGGTATGGTCTTATAATTTAAGGCCATATCACCTGCAATATTTTCCAAATCTTTAATCATTTCGCGAGCTAGAATCAGTAAGAATAAAAAGATAGCATGTACAAAAATGACTGTTTCAAAATTTTTGTAATAGACAAATACGGCAAAGAACGGGGTAATAGCTAGGACTGCAGAAACTACATTGCCTACAAAGGGAACTTTTTTAAGTTTATGAGAATAGAACCATATTCCGAAAATGTAGGCGGAAAAAAATAACACTGCCCTAAAGGAAACATAACTAGCAGAGAAAGCAGCCAAAAAGTTTAGTACAAAGTAAGTAGTCAGTTTTGTACGCTGACTTACTAACCTATCTAACATGGTTTTTCTTGGTTTATTTATAAGGTCTTTTTCTGCATCGTAAAAATTATTGATAATATACCCTCCAGCCACAACTAAAGCAGAGGCCAGAACAAGCACAAAAAGGTTAAAATCAAAAACCACTTTTCTAAGTGGTAAGTCTGGAGAAAGAATATAAATGGAGGCCAGATATTGGGCCAGGGCAATCATTAAAATATTATACCCTCTAATGATGGAAAACAGACTCAAAAACTTTAAAAGTAAGAGTTTGTTTCTTCTGCTAAGCATGGACCAATCTTTAGAAGTTATAGACCACTTCTAAATTGTAATTCTTTAAGCTATTCTTGGCCTTATCTATATCCTGAGTAAAGCCTAAGATATAGCCTCCGCCACCAGATCCACATAACTTTAAGTAATAGTCATTACTTTCTATTCCCTGTTTCCAGAGGGTATGAAACTCTTGGGGTATCATAGGTTTAAAGTGATCCAAAACCACATGAGACAATTGTTTTAAATTTCCGAAAAGCGATTTTACATTTCCATTAATAAAATCTTCCACACAGGCATCGGTATGTTTAATAAACTGATTCTTCAGCATATTCCGAAAGCCTTCTTGCTTCATATTTTCCATAAAAATTTGGACCATTGGCGCTGTTTCCCCAGTAATACCACTATCTAATAGAAAAACGGCACCTTTACCTTCCAAATTTTGAGAAGGAATACTGGTAGATTCTATATTGTCTTTAGAGTTGATTAAAATAGGGAGGCTTAAATAACTATTTAGCGGATCTAAACCAGAAGATTTGCCATGGAAAAAAGATTCCATAATTCCAAAGATGGTTTTAAGTTTCAATAGCTTCTCTCTAGTAAGATTCTCTAAAACCGTAATCTTTTCTTGCGCATACTTATCGTAAATAGCAGCAACTAGTGCGCCACTACTACCTACTCCGTAACCCTGAGGAATGGAACTATCAAAATACATCCCTGCGGCAACGTCTTCTTTTAAGTTTGCGATATCAAAAGTTACCAACTCAGGCTGTTTTTCCTGTACGCTTTCTAAATAATTTGTAAAAGCCTTTAAACTGTCATTAGATGCTAAGGCAACCTCAGCAGTGTTCTGATCTGTCTTTAGCGCTCCTTTAAAAAAGTTATAGGGAATAGATAATCCTTTCGAATCTTTTATAATTCCGTATTCTCCAAAAAGGAGAATCTTGGAGTAAAACAAGGGTCCTTTCATACTATTATTAATCGATTTGGAACTCACGCTCATTCATACAAACGCTTTTATGCACCGATTATGATTATAAAGTTAATAAATTTAGCCGCTATCTGTAGCTATTTAACTCAAATAATCGATGTTAATGCAATTTCTTAGCTCCAAACCCTATTTTATCGCAAATATACTGCCCGTTTTCACAAAACGCAACTAACTCATCCTTAATAAATTGATATACTTTTTCTTTTACCGATTCAGGATATAACACGTGTACATTTGCCCCTGCATCTAGGGTAAAGCAGACTGGTGTTTTGGTCGCATTTCTAAATGCCATAATACGCTCCATAATATGAAGTGTATTGGGTTTCATTAAAACGTAGTAAGGTGTACTTGTCATCATCATAGCATGCAGTGTTAACGCTTCACTTTCCACAATTTTAATAAAATTGTCCAAATCGCCCTCTTCAAAAATACCTTGTAGTGCAGTTAAATTTTCATGTGCTTGTATAAAGCGCTGTTCTGCAAATGGATGGTTATGCATTAGTTTATGACCTACTGTACTGCTTACTTGCTTCTGACCTTTGTCTACTAAAAGAATAGCATCATAAAAACTATTGAACACCTCATGAACTTTATACGGATAAGGGATTGCTATTAGATCAGAACTTCCGTTTGTTCCCTTATGATTGCCCCATTGAACCAGGCTGCCTTTTATACTCCTACTGGCACTGCCCGATCCCAAACGTGCAAGAAAAGACGCTTTTTTATAAAAGCTTTCCTCATCCGTATTAGAAGACATTTTTTGCTCAATCTCCATAAGGCAAAGGGATAAGGCTGCCATACCGCTGGCAGAAGAAGCAATTCCACTACTGTGCGGAAAAGAATTAGAAGTTTCAATGGTAAAATGATAGTTCTTAAGAAAAGGCATATAGGGTAAAATACGTTCAAAAAATAGTGCGATTTTAGGTTTAAAATCGGCCTTGGGCTGCCCCTCAAAAAAAAGATCAAAAGAAAAATCGTCAGTAGCTGTTGCACTCTTTTTGAAGTGCATTGAGGTTGTTGTAGCGCAAGCATTGAGCGTAAAACTAACAGAGGGATTAGCTGGAATTTGATTGGTCTTTTTTCCCCAGTACTTTACCAATGCGATGTTGCTAGGTGCTTTCCATCTTACTTTTCCTTCGTCAACATTAACTGTGTATGGCGCAGGTATAAAGTCCTTTTCCGTCATAATATTCTTTGCTTTTAGCAAAGATAACTCTAAACATGGAGTATACATTATCGCCCTTTACCTTTAAAATTGTATTTTAGAAGTTCATGGATGCAAGTCAGAAAAAGAAATTTACGTATATCGCTAGTGCCATAGGCGTATGCCTTATTATTGGTTTTCTATCCGGTTTTGCTACTCAAAGCTCTGTAACCACCTGGTATCTTACGTTAAACAAACCCAGTTTTAACCCGCCCAATTATCTTTTTGCACCTGTTTGGACCGTTTTATACATTATGATGGGTATTGCCGCAGGAATTGTTTGGTCTAAAGGCTTTTACCATGTTTGGGTAAAAACGGCATTGTATCATTTTGGATTTCAATTACTCTTTAATGCTTTATGGAGTATTGTGTTCTTTGGTTTCCGAAACCCGTTTTGGGCACTTCTCGTTATTTTAGCACTCCTTGTTTTTATTCTTCTAACTATTAAGTGGTTTGCAGTAATTAGCAAAACAGCTGCCTATCTGCTTATTCCCTATCTCTTATGGGTGTGTTTTGCTACCGTATTGAATTACAAGATTTGGGAATTAAACTAGTTAAAGCCATACGTTTACTGGTGGTCGTATCAGCACTTTAATTTAGTTGGAATTATATTCAGATAGTGCCAACAACTTCGCTATGGTTTTATGATTTCTGGTAGTCGCTACAACCTTTAATTTTCGCTCAAAAAAGTTGTTGTTGCATTTTGCATTTCCATACCCTTTTAAACAATTTAGATAGACACATTCATCTGTAATTACATATACTTCATTAGGGTATGTTTCTTGCTTTAGGTTTGCTACTAGTTCTGGACTTGCTGGTTGCTTTAACAACACATAGTACAAACCCTTTGGGTCTTCGTTTTTTTGATAAAGCGTATTTTTTTTGCGAATATCCTTAAGCTTTTTAGCGGAATGTACGAGTACGGGAACATCAAACCCAAAAGTGGCAGAAATCCCCTCTTTTATCCGCTTATCTAGTTTTTCAGTAGACAGTGTTTCCGTTTTAAAAACTATATTTCCGCTCTGTATGTAGGTTTGTATATCTAAGAACCCTAATTGGGTAAAAAGCGCTTTTAAATCGGCCATTTTAATTTTTTTTTGACCACTTACATTTATTCCTCTGAGTAAGGCGATATAGGTATCCATTTAGCTTTCTTTTGCCATTCCTTTAGCAGCCAGATACCCACTGGTCCACGCATTTTGAAAATTAAACCCTCCGGTAATAGCATCAACATTGATTACTTCTCCTGCAAAAAACAAGCCGGGTTGAATTTTACTTTCGAAGGTTTTAAAATTAATTTCTTTAAGATCAACGCCTCCAGCAGTTACAAATTCTTCTTTAAAAGTACTCTTCCCATCTACTACAAACTCTCCTTTAGTAAGCTGCTTTACTAGGGCTTGTAGCGCTACTTTAGACACTTCAGCCCAGGTAGTTGTTTCCGATATTCCAGAAGCCTTAACTAGTTTAGTCCAAAGACGTCTAGGGAGTTCAACCGCTTTTGTCCTTAATACCGTTTTTTTGCCTTCTACAGATTTTATCTCCATTAATAATGGCAAAACCGCTGCTTCATGATACTGCGGCAGCCAATTCACAACAATATTAAACCGATAGCCATAATCGCTTAGTTGTCGTGCTCCCCAAGCCGATAATTTTAGTATGGCTGGTCCACTCATACCCCAATGTGTAATTAACAATGGCCCTTCTGCAGTTAAAGCATTTGCATCTATAACTTTACTTTTAAGTGTAATTGTAATCTTAGAAGCACTTAACTTAATCGGAATCACCGTTAC
>CAZWVO010000147.1:0-5777 GCA_964637535.1 uncultured Flavobacteriaceae bacterium | reverse complement strand
GTATATTTGCAGGTTCCTAATGGCGATGTGGTTTATAGTTAAGATACCAAGAAAGAGAAGAATGAAATTGTTCATTTCACCAAAAACTTGCCCAAACATTTGGATCAGACTATGAAGGCCGCAGTAGATGTGAAACAAAGGCAGCGTACCGCAAGTAATCATACCGCCACGCACTTATTGCACCAGGCATTAAGAGAAGTACTCGGAGCTCATGTTGAACAAAAAGGATCTGCAGTGCATTCTAAATACCTTCGTTTCGATTTTTCACACTTTGCCAAACTTACGGTTGATGAATTGAGAGCGGTAGAGAATTTTGTAAATGCTAGAATAGAAGGAAAACTTCCGCTTCAAGAACAACGAAATGTACCTGTTAAGAAAGCCTTGTCTCAAGGCGCAATGGCCTTGTTTGGTGAAAAATATGGCGATAGTGTAAGAACCATTCGCTTTGGAAAATCTATTGAACTTTGTGGAGGTACCCATGTAGCCAATACAGGAGACTTATGGCATTTTAAGATTACCTCAGAAGGAGCAGTAGCCGCGGGTATTAGACGTATAGAAGCCATTTCTTCTGATGCGGTTAAGGGTTTTTATTTTGACAATAATAGAATGTTATTCGAAATTAAAGATACCCTTAACAGTACTAAAGACCCGGTTAAAGCAGTTGCGGCGTTACAAGTAGAAAATGCCAACTTACGTAAGCAAGTAGAAAGTTTGCTGAAAGCCAAGGCAAAAGGATTAAAAAGCGCCATGGAAACAGAATTGGAAGACCTAAATGGGGTGCAATTTTTAGCAAAAAAAATAGACCTAGATGCTGCGGGTATTAAGGACCTTTCGTTTGAAATGGGCCAAGGCAAGGATAATTTATTTCTACTGCTAGCTTCTGACCAAAATGGAAAAGCGGTGCTTTCGTGCTATATTTCTAAAGCGCTGGTCAAAGAAAAAAGCCTGAACGCAGGGACTATTGTTAGAGAACTGGGCAAATATATTCAAGGCGGCGGTGGCGGACAAGCTTTCTTTGCAACAGCTGGCGGCAAGAATCCTGGTGGGATATCGAACGCGCTTACTAAAGTAAAGGACTATCTTAATTAAGTTGCTCCTTCTTATGGATTATGATACATTTGAATAACCTAAGCACAAAACAAATGAAATCAAATAGCTATAAATTAAAGAATTTTGTATTCTTCATAGTATTGCTATCCTTCTTAAGCTGCTCGTCTGATGATGATTTACAGACTGGTAATGGAGAGTTTATCATTGCTAATGTAGAGACCCTTTCTTTTGAGTCTAGAAGCCAGTTGCAGAGCGGGCCTACCGCCGCTAAGATAGATGGGGGTCAATTCATCACGTTTATAGTTCAGGGTGCTGATGATGCAGGTAACATTATAGCCATAGTTGTGCCGGAGTACACTGGCCCTGGAACCTATAATTTGGGGAACTCTATTGATAATTTTAGTGGTTCAGGTTTGTTTTCTACTCAAGAAGGAGAAGCGTGGAGCTCTGTTATTGGAGACGGTACAGGGTCAATTACGATTCTTACTGATACAGATGATGAGACTACAGGGAGTTTTGAATTTGTTGGGGTGTCAGAATCAGATGGTTCTTCAAGAACGGTAACAGATGGAGCGTTTAGGGTAGACTTTGAAGCGCAATAGTAGGTGGTTTCAATGCTAAGAAGTTTGAGCACAACAGTAATGCAGTATGTTTAACTGTCTTACGGGCATGTATTTTCTTTAAATTAAGGACTCATCATAATGAAATTACAGACGCAAGTTCTTTTGCAAAAGACAAAAACACCTATTGATTATGACAGTCAATTACTACTTTTGGGATCTTGTTTTGCGAACAACATAGGGCTCAAATTACAACATCTTCAATTCCAACATTTAAGCAACCCCTTTGGTAACTTATTTCATCCCTTGGCCATTACAAATTTGATTTCCAATGCTATTACTGAAAAAAAATACACAGCAGAGGATATCTTTTTACAAAATGAAAGATGGCATTGTTTTGATGCGCATTCGGATCTTAGCGATCCATCAAAGGAAAGCACCTTGACCCAATTAAACGATGGAATTGAAAAGACGAGAGAACAGTTGTACAAGTCCACACATGTCATTATTACTTTGGGTACTGCATGGGTATATAAACACCTTCTATTAAACAGAAGGGTAGCCAATTGCCATAAAATTCCAGTATCGGCTTTTGAAAAAGAATTACTTTCTATAGAAGAAATTACAGCCAGTTTGCAGCAATTGGTACAAGCTATAAAAAAAATAAATGCAAAGGCAATTGTTGTATTTACAGTCTCTCCTGTAAGGCATTTAAAAGATGGTTTCGTGGAGAACCAGCTGAGCAAAGCGCATTTGATAGCTTCGGTACACAGCGTTCTGAAGTGTACAGAAGCCACCTATTTTCCTGCTTATGAACTGATGATGGACGAGTTGAGAGATTATCGTTTTTACGAGGCAGATATGGTACACCCAAACGCTTTAGCAGTTTCATATATCTGGGAGAAATTTAAAGCCAGTTGGTTGTCTAAAGATAGCTATGCAACTATGGAAAAGGTGAAAACTGTGCAAAGTGGATTAAGTCATAAACCATTTAACGCTTCTTCTACAGAACATCAACGCTTTCTAAAGTCGTTAGAGGAGAAAATTACGTATCTTAAGAAAACGTATCCCTTTATGGATTTTAGCCTAAGGGGCTAACCTAAAACTATGAAAAAAGTACTCACAGGTGTTATTGTTACTTTGGCTGCCGTGCTCATTTTTCGTTCATGTACGGAAAGTGATAAAAATAAACAGCTACTAAAGGAGAATTCCATGCTTATAGAACAGCAGCTACAACAGGTGTCTAAATTAGTAGTTACGGAAGGTCATTTTGCTGAGGTATACAATTACAAAGATTCTCAGCAGCTTTTTGGAGATTTAATTACTTCGGATAAAAAAGCACTAGTTGTGGTAAATGTAGATGCATCAATTGCATATGATTTAAGCCAAATAAAATATGAATTAAACAAAGAGACAAAGACTTTGCATATTGTGAGCATCCCAGAGCCGGAATTAAAAATGCAGCCAGATTTTGAATACTACGATGTAACCGCAGATTATTTAAACCCCTTTACTGCGGAAGATTACAATAAAATTAAGCGGAATGTAAATGCCGCTCTCCAAAAGAAAATAAAAGCCTCTTCCTTGCACCGAAATGCAAAAAATAGATTGCTGAGCGAGTTGGCACAATTTTATGTCTTAACAAACAATATGGGATGGACACTGCTATACGAGGAAAAAAAGATAACATCTTTGGACGACTTATCATTTAAAGATTAAATCCCAATACATTCAATAGTTACCTAAAAGGCAACGTTAATCTTAGTGAATTAATGCCAATCCACCTTCTATTAGGTGCGCTACCTTGGGCCTGCTTTCCTTTATTTTTTCTAAATAAACTCCTATTTCCTGGGCAAAGGAAGAAAAGCTGTTTGCAAAAGCTAGTTCGTATATTTCGATAGCTAGAAGCCAATCTGTAGGATCGGTATTCTGAAGCTTTTCAAAGACGGCCTGTAGGTCCTGTAGGTTCACGTTGGTAGCAGTGCGCATTTCCCTAACCTTTTGATACAAACTTTCCAAGGCAAGGGTTTGTTGGCTTTTTGGAATTTTAATGGTAGCGGTGCTTGGAACGTGATAAAGAGTGTTGAATGATCTAAAATCTGCAGCACCGGCATAGGCAGAAACAATATTGGAACCAATGGCTAAGTCAAAGGTCCCAAATGTGGGCTCAAATAAAATTTCTCCCTTATAGCTTACGGTGCAATCCTCAAATTGGATTAAAATTAATTTTCCATTTATATTTCGGATACCAGTAACGTTCAGTCCTTCTACCGTAATACCACTTTCATACTCAAAAGAAATGCGTTTGCCATCATAGAAATCATAGGCTTTTAAATCTCTAGGCCCCATATCTTCTATAGCCAAATTAATGCCCTTTAGTTTTCCAATTGGAGAGCTAAATCCATTGGGGTGGGCTGTTATTCCATGACCAATAAGTTCTTTTTCTCTATTAGCCAAAGCGGTTTCGCCTTCCGTTTTAAAGAAAACAACCTCATTGTCCTCATTGGTTATCATTTGGGTAAAAACACCAGATATTTGCAGTCCCGTATTCAGTTCAATTGTCCCTATTTTCTTAGAATCAATTAATTTTTGAAGGCCTCTAAACCCTCCTTTCCGTAAAGCCATGGTATTAGAAAATTCTTCTAAGACTTCCATGAGGTAAGCAAAATCTGGAGTTACGTAGAGCTGTGGTTGTGGTTTTGTAATATCAAATTCTGTGGTAGAAGCCTCAATCCCATAAGGAATTTTTTTTACCTCTGGAGTCATGCACCATGCGCTTTCTCCAATAGAAGAGAGTAAGCCAGCGCCGTATATTTTTGGATTTTCTAGGCTGCCTATAAGGCCATATTCTACGGTCCACCAATGCAAATTTCTAATTTTTGCCATCTCGGAAAGTGGCATCTTTTTGCTTTGCAGTTCGTTCACTTGTTTTTCGGCAAGCGCCATTTCTTCGGGTTCGGCATTGGGAGCTTCTTTTAAAATGGACAATTTCCTGACGGCTTCATAAATGTTATTATCATGAGAAGATAAAATGGCTTTTGCGCCAATTTCTCCAAACCTTCTTAAGTATTCTGCGTAATCCGGATTTGCTATTATAGGAGCATGACCGGCAGCTTCATGAATAATGTCTGGAGCGGGGGTATATTCGATATGCTCTAATTGACGAATATCCGAGGCTATTACTAAAATTTTATAGGCTTGGAATTCCATAAATGCGTTAGGAGGAATAAATCCATCTACTGCAACAGCTGCCCATCCAATAGCTTTTAAAATACGATTCATACCGTACATGCTAGGGATACGGTCTATGGAAATACCTGTTAAATCCAATCCTTTTAGGTACGACTTATGGGCAACAGTTTTTAGATACGAAACATTTTTTCGTAGCACATACCGCCATACGGCCTGATTAATAGGAGAATAGTCCTCGTAATTTTGAGGCTTAATAAATTGCTTTAGATGCGGAGGAAGCCTATCTAATAGTGGATTTCTTTCTATAGTGGTATTCATGAAAAGAACCGTTGCATAAGATTATGATATCGGCATAAAGATATGCATAGTATAGTAAAAAAGGCGTATTATCTCATTTAGGAAATAACATCTTCCAAATGTGTTAAATTAATCTCATGACTATCCTTTCCTGTAGATAGGGTGATTAAGCTTTGCACGTTTCCTAAATAAGGAATTAAGGTAAGTTTACTAATAATGAATTGTTCATAAGCCTCAATATCCTCTACAACAAGCTTTAAGAGATAATCAAAAGTACCGCTTACCCTATGACAAGCTACCACCTCTGGAAACACATTTACTTGTTTTACAAACTTCTCGAGAAAACTCCGGGTATGACCTTGTAAAGTAATCGCAACAAATACCGTTTGTTTTAGCCCTATTTTTTTAGCATTTATTCGGGCCGAATATCCATCTATATACCCTTCGCGTTCTAGTTTTTTAATGCGTTCAAATACAGGAGTGGTAGATAAATTTAGGGTTTCCGCAAGGCTTTTTATGGTGCGGTTAGAATTTTTTTGGAGGGCCTTTAAGATGTTGATATCAACATGGTCTAGTTTCATACTAGTTTATATTAATGTTTATGCTACTAAAAAATTAAAATTAAAGTATAAAATTACAAAATATATAATATATAAAGAATAATATTCTATATATGTT
>CAZWVO010000146.1:0-5810 GCA_964637535.1 uncultured Flavobacteriaceae bacterium | reverse complement strand
AGCTAGATTATGTAATTGAGGAGCTCAAAGCGTTTTCCGAAAAGGACTAACCCCTATTGATTCTTTTTCTTTTTTTTCTTTAAGCGTTCTTTTTCATAAGGGAATTTTTTGGTCGCTTTTTTCATCATGCCTTCAATTAGGGCATTGGTGTTTTTACCCGATTTCTTATTGATTTCTTTTTCGTATTTCCAAAGCAATTTTCCCGTGCCACCATCACTTACTTTAATACCAATTCTACCATAGTTAGAGTCGCCCATAAGATAGTCTAGAATGCTAAAATCTGTAGGGATGCCTTTAGAAAGTAGAATGTTTAAATCTAAGGTACCACTAATTACCCCATCTACATTTAAAATCTTACACAGCTCTTTGGTGGTATAGATATCAATATTTTGATAGGTAATTTTATTCTTGGCAAGTAAGGCATTGGTGTTTTTAATATTCTGAAATTCAACTGAAAATTTTTTCCTTTTTTTTCCTCTCAAAAAATAAGTTTCTAGTGCGTTTTGTACCGCGTACCCCTCTTTCTCCTCAAGTTCCTTTAGCTGCGCTTTACTAACGTCATCATCCAGATCTAAGCGCGTTAAAAAGGGAACAATAGCTAATGTTTGATGATCTTCACTAAGTTGATCAAACATATTACTCAGGTATATGTTCTTTTGCGCACTTGCAGAGAAACCAACTAACAGGCATATAAGGAAGACAAGTCTTTTCATAATTAAAATCGCATGCTTAGCGTTACATTTAAAATACGCGACGTTAAAAAGTTAGGTACAGCAAACTGTTGCTGCGTATCTACATCTCTTACGAAGGTATTGGTAATCGAATTTTGATTGTTGAATAAATTAAAGATTTCTATCCCTGCACTAAGCGATTTAAATTTATGCAGCCAGTGATTCTCAGGATATGTCTTGTCAATATCTGCAAAAATATACGAAATTCCTAAATCTGCTCGTTTGTAATCTCTTAACCTACTCTGAAAAAGAAAGGGATCAGCAAAATTAGGAGAGCCTCCTGGCACTCCTGTGCTATACACCAAATTCATATACATTTTAAGATCGGGTATGGTAGGTACATAATCTTGAAATAGAATTCCTAATTTAAAACGTTGATCTGTAGGTCTAGAGATATAGCCCCTATTATCTGGGTTTTCCTCTGTTTTAAGATAGCCTAAACTTACCCAAGATTCTGTTCCTGGAACAAACGCCCCATTTAATCTTACGTCTACGCCATACGCATATGCTCTTGCATTATTGTTTGCTACATAGCGTATTCTTACATCTTCTATGGTGTAGGTATTTACGTTGTCTAAATCTTTATAGTATGCTTCGCTCACTAACTTAAAAGGCCTGTCCCAGAGTAGAAAACTATATTCATTACCCAATACAAAATGGATAGATCTTTGTGCTTTTACATTAGGTTGTACTTCCCCATTTTGGTTGCGCAATTCCCTGTAAAAAGGCGGTTGGTGGTATACGCCCGTGGCAAACCTAAAGAGCATATCTTTTTCCCAGTGCGGTTTTATGGCAAATTGCGCCCTTGGACTAAAAATGGTTTGCCCCTCACCGTCCAAATTTTCTCCACTAACTCTCCAATGTTGTGCGCGTACACCCAGATTATAATAAATGTCGTTGTTTTTCCATTGGGTGTTTTTTCCATACTGTATAAACCCTGATACCCTATTGGTCTGAACAAAATTACGAGCTTCAACACTTTCAAAAGCTTCCAAGGGCGCATCAAAAGGGTCTATAGGTTGGTTATTCACAAAGTCGGGCAAAGGAGGCCGAATAGAAAAGCCAGCAGAATCTATAAATTCCGATTCTCGGAGTTGATCTCGGATATCTTCGTGCGTATATTTTACTCCCCATTCTATTAACGCCTTGTCTTTTTTAAATACTCCTCTATGGGATAGGTTTACAATAAGGGCATCTAGATCATTTCGGGCACGGTTAAACTGAGAGCCAATTCCTCTAGATGAGGTTACCTCACCGGCGTTATCACTTCCAATATTCGTATTTACTTCTCCCAATTCATATTGGGCTATAACATCTGAAGTTTCCTCCTCTGTCGTATGATATACAGAACCTATAAATTTTAAAGTGGTATTCTCATTTAAGAAGTAGTTGGCTTTTAAAGCACCAAAACTTGTAGCATACCTGTTATTTTCTTCTCCTTCAAAGGCAACAATAAGGGCTCTAGGTTGGTCTATTGTACCAAAGTTAGTTTGTCTGCTTATGGGTTCATTTCTGTAGTTGTTTATAGCAATGTTGCCTAGAAAATTAAGCTGAAATTTTGTAGAAAAACGATAGGTTAAATAGGTTTGAGCATCTGCAAAAGAAGGGTTGAAATTAGTTTGCGTTTGTTGGGTGTTTACTAAGAGGCTATTATCGCGATAGCGTACTCCTGTTATTGTAGAAAACGCTTTGTTTTTAGAAGTTGTTTCTAGGGTAATTCCTGCACCCAATAAGTTGGCATTCGCCGCTAAGGCAAAAGAAGACGGTGTTTTATACGTAATATCTAATACAGAAGACAATTTGTCTCCAAATTTTGATTGAAAACCTCCTGAAGAAAATTCTAAGTTTTGTACCATATTACTATTCACAAAACTAAGTCCTTCTTGTTGCCCGGAGCGTATTAAAAAGGGACGGTACACTTCAATTTCATTTACATAAACCAAGTTTTCATCATAGTTCCCACCACGAACAGAATACTGCGTACTAAGCTCATTATTTCCAGATACTCCGGGAAGTAATTTTAAGATATTTTCTACTCCTGCATTAGCACCGGGAATACGCCGTACAATTTCTGGTGAAATGGTGGTAATTCCTTCTACACTTTTTCGCCCAGTTGGGGTTACAATTACTTCATCTACCTGAATAGCATCTGTTCTCATTACCGGATTAAACTCAAAGGTCTCATTGGTAGTTAAGATCAGGTTTTCTAGAATAATATTTTTATGCCCTAGATGTGAAAAAGTAATGGTAGTTTTTTGATCTGCTATTACCTCCAAAACATAAAACCCGTTACTATCAGTAGCGGTACCTTTATCTTTAGTACTAATATTAACATTGGGTAAAGGAGCGTTTTGCGCATCTAAAACGACACCAGTTATTGTTGCTGTTTGCCCTTGGAGACCTGCTAAGGAAAGGAATAGAATAAAACATAAAGAGGTCAGGTGCTTCAAAGCGACTTATTTACGGTAAAAGGTGCTGGTAAAGGTATTAGAATTTCCAACATTGTCGGTAACAACCACCTTGAGTTCACATTGTTTTTTATTCAAAATTTTATCGTCAAAAGTATAGGTTAGGGTATTGGTTTTAGGTTCATATTCCATTAAAATCCAGTCACCATTTAGGGTAGCAGAATATGTTTTAACCCCACTGAGATCGTCAGAGATATGCAAGCTTAAATATTGATAATTGGTAAGCCACTGTTTTTCTTTAAAGTTTTTAGCCCGTATTTTTGGTGCTGTTGTATCCTTAGCAAGGGTATAGGTTCCTAAATTCCGCGTGCGGGTAGTAAATGTTTCTCCTCTTTTATGGGTAGATACGTAACTAGGCGATAGTCTTTTACTTAGGCGGGCAATAAAATGTTGCTTACGTTCTTCTTTACTTAGCTTAGAGACATCAAAGCTAATAGTAAAGTTACGATGCGCAGGTACTTTGCTGTTATGTATGGTAACGGTATCTGCTCCTTTTTTTAGATCGATATAAAAATCCTTGTAAAAGGTATTAGCAGGAAAATAGACTTTGGCACCGCCTAAATCAAAATTGTTTGGTTTTTTGGCAATCACATAATCTGAGGTTTTATCGTCCTCTTTATGTATACTTACAGGCTCCTTTTTTCCTTCTACAGGAATAATTACCTTAATGCGATTCTTATCCAAATCTTGGATAAGGAGTTCTACCTTGTAGCTCATGCCTTCTGCGACATTTATTTTGCCATCGTTATACAGCGTGTTATATATTCCCAATTTATTTCCGGGGGCCTTAAAACATTGCTGAATACGTTGACGGTGTTCGCCAAAATGGTCGTAGTCTATTAAGGTATTTATGTATCTGGTTTCAGAAAATGAGAAGGTTTCAAAATCGTATTGCGTATAGGTTTTTCCGTTCACCTTTTGCTCTACGGCGTATATGCCATTCTTATTAGCGGCTAAATCTTGACGGTCGTAAGCATTAAAGCCTATTCCAATAGTGCCAATAGCATAAACCGTATCGGCCAAAAAGCTGCCATCCTTTTGTTTGGTGTAATTGAGTTGCACCTTATCATTGCTTTTATTTACAATAGCATCGTTGGAAAGTGGATATCCGTATAAACCTACCAGAGTTGGGTTTGTAGCATCGCGTACGTTTAAACCATAAAAAAGGGGGTTTGTTGGTTTTTCAGAAATACTACTTCGTATTTCAAAATGTAGATGCGGTCCAGAAGAGCTACCAGTATTACCAGTATATGCAATAACCTTCCCTTTTTCTACTTTTAGCTCTCCAAAATCGGGAAAGAGCTCTATGTCGTATTTCTGTTTTTGGTATTGTCTTTTCTTAATATAAGCCTCTATTTCTGGCGAAAATTTTTGCAAATGTGCATATACGGAGGTGTACCCGTTAGGATGTGCAACATACATGGCTTTTCCGTAACCCCATAGGGAAATTTTAATACGTGTTACCGTACCATCGCCAATAGCATAAATTGGTAGTCCTTGGCGCTGCTGCGTTTTGATATCAATACCAGAATGAAAATGGTTAGAACGCAGCTCCCCAAACGTACCCGCAAGAATAATTGGAATATCTAAGGGAGACCTAAAAGCATCTTTAGGATATTCATTTTGCGCGTTAATCGATAATGCTAAAACAAAAAGTAAAAAGAAAAGGACTATTCTCATATCAAAGCAATGTTGTTACGAAATTAGGTAATCGTTTTTAATCTCATAAGTGATAACGAGATTAAATCAAAAATAATGCCTCAAATTTTTATAGCTCATTTTAAAAAAGAGGTATTAAAGTAATACTTCAAGAATAATTGTAAAAACTATTGCGAAGTCGTCCTAGGTATGTTAACTTTGTGTAAATGCATTGACATTTACGTATGAGTGAATTGGTAGAAATTGTTGATTCTTTAGAAAATAAGGTAAGCAAGCTGTTACATAAGTTAGAATTGCTTGGTCAAGCCAATATAAAATTAGAAGAAGAATTAACCGCTCTAAAAGAGAATCAAAATTCAGCAGCAGAGAAGGTTGCGGTTTGGGAAGAAAAATACAATTCACTTAAAATGGCAAATTCAATGCTGGGTAGTAATACAGATAAAACTGAAGCAAAGCTCAAAATAAATACCTTAATTAGAGAGTTGGACAATTGCATTGCGCAGCTAGCTGAATAGGTAAGATAAATAAAATTGATGTCAGAAAAGCTCAAAATAAAGCTTTCTATAGCAGACCGGGTATACCCGCTTACTATTGACCCTAGTCAAGAGGAAGGGCTCCGAAAAGCAGCCAAAAATATAGAACAACTAGCTAAAAAATTTGAGCAAAATTATGCTGTCAGAGATAAACAAGACGTTTTGGCAATGTGTGCATTGCAATTTGCGTCTAAAATAGAGCAACGCGGAATAGATACAATGGAAGATACTAAGGACGCTACAGATCGTTTAAAAGCGTTAGATGCCCTTGTAAATTCTAAATTAAGCATAAAATAAGTTCTTTTGAAATAATAGAAGTTACTGCCCACATTGGTAATTATTTTGACAAACTCAACATTAATTTCTTTAAAAAGGGTGAGTTTAGGTTGTAAAAGTAGGCCCTACTCGTATAGGGAAAC
>CAZWVO010000145.1:0-5821 GCA_964637535.1 uncultured Flavobacteriaceae bacterium | reverse complement strand
GTAATGGAATGGATATTTACTTTAATGTAGCCTTTAAGCCGGTTGCCACAGTTTTACAAGGGTACGAAACAATAAACAAAGCGGGTGAAAAAGTAGAAACTCAAGGTAAAGGACGCCACGACCCCTGTGTAGTTCCTAGAGCAGTACCCATTGTAGAAGCCATGACGGCCTTAGTTTTAGCAGATTATAAACTCCTTAAACGAACCAACAAAATATAGCTTTGGTTTGGCCCACGTTTGCATTCAAAATAGTATCTTACTCCTTTAAATTAAACCACGTATATGAAGAAGTTAGCATTGCATTGGCAAATACTCATTGGAATGATTTTAGGTCTAGTGTTTGGTTTTGCCATGACAGGCCCAGATTGGGGAAAAGATTTTGTTATAGATTGGATAAGCCCTTTTGGTACCATTTTTATAAAACTTCTTAAACTCATAGCGGTTCCCTTAATCTTAGCTTCTTTAATAAAGGGGATTTCGGACCTAAAAGACATCTCTAAATTTAGAAACATGGGGCTGCGTACTATTGGCATATACGTGGCTACTACAACGGTTGCGGTGATTTTAGGACTTGTTTTGGTAAACGTTTTAAAACCTGGCGATGGCATTTCGGATGAGACCATTTCTAAACTTACCGAAACCTATGCTACCGACAAAGGGGTTATGATGAAGTTAGAACAGGCTAGTCAGCAAAAAGAAAGTGGGCCACTAAAATTCTTAGAAGATATGGTGCCAGACAATGCCTTTGCAGCCTTAGGAAATAATCAATTAATGCTTCAAGTTATTTTCTTCACCATTTTTATGGGAATATCCATGTTACTCATAGGAGAGGAAAGAGCAAAACCCTTAAAAAGGCTTTTCGATTCGTTAAACGATGTCGTTCTTAAGATGGTAGACCTTATCATGTTAGTTGCTCCAGTAGCTGTGTTTGCCCTCTTAGCTAATGTTGTGGTATCTTCTAGTGATCCAGAAATATTGTTTGCATTGGTTAAGTATGCAGGCGTAATTGTTTTTGGTTTACTACTAATGATTGTTTTTTACTGCATCTTAGTGGCTGTTTTTGCTAAAAAGAATCCGTTTTGGTTTTTAAAACAAATAAGTCCAGCGCAATTACTCGCATTTTCAACAAGCTCTAGTGCAGCTACCTTGCCGGTTACCATGGAAAGAGTTGAGGAACATGTAGGTGTAGATAAAGAGGTGTCTAGTTTTGTGCTTCCCGTGGGGGCAACTATAAATATGGATGGTACTAGTTTATATCAAGGTGTTGCAGCAGTTTTTATTGCGCAAGCCTTGAGTTTTGATCTTCCATTGCAAGCGCAATTAATTATTGTTTTAACAGCTTTACTAGCCTCTATTGGTACCGCTGCGGTGCCAGGAGCGGGTATGGTAATGTTGGTTATTGTATTAGAATCTGTAGGTTTTCCTGCAGATAAGTACGCCGTAGGTTTAGCATTGATTTTTGCGGTAGATAGGCCTTTAGATATGTTGCGTACAGTAGTAAACATTACAGGAGATGCAACGGTATCTACCGTAGTAGCAAGCTCCTTGGGTAAACTAAATGATCCTAAACCAAAAAACTGGGACGATCATTTAGATGAGGTGAAATAGTTTAAAAACCACTACTATGAATATTTGTTTCTTAATGTATCCATGGGAGGAAATAAATCCTGAGAATGATACAAGTTTAGCATTAATTCACGAATGCGTAAAACGAAGACACGGTGTTGCTATTTGTAGTCCAGCCAATCTTACCATTAGAAATAGTGTCACCAATGCTTTTTGTACGGTGATCAATAGGATGGACAAGGTGTCGTCTAACTTAAAAACTTTTTACAAGAAAGCAAGCTTGCGCGATGAAATGCTGCCACTGGCTGGTTTTGATGTGATTTTCATGAGAGCCAATCCGCCACTAGACCCTATCATGCTTAATTTTCTAGACTCTGTCAAGGACGATGTATTCATTGTAAATTCACTTCAGGGGATTCGAGAGGCAAACAATAAATTGTATACCGCTGCTTTTGGGGATTCGCATAGCAATATTATACCAGTAACCCATGTTTCTAAGAACAAAAACTATTTGGTGCAACAGATCAACGATTCTACAGCGGATAAGATGATCTTAAAGCCTTTGAATGGCTTTGGTGGTTCTGGAGTCATCTTGATAGAAAGATCAGCCATGTCCAATATAAAATCCTTGTTAGATTTCTATGTAAGCAATGCCGATGGGAGTTCTAACTATGTTATTTTACAGGAATATATTGAAGGTGCGGATAAAGGAGATGTGCGCATCCTTATTTTAAATGGGGAGCCTATTGGCGCTATGAAACGAATTCCAGGTTCCGACGACCATAGATCCAACGTGTCGGCAGGCGGTACCGTAGCAAAACATCATTTAACCAAAGAAGAAAAGGCGCTATGTAAGCAAATAGGTCCAAAATTGGTTAAAGATGGTTTGTTTTTTGTCGGAATTGATGTTATTGGAGGTAAACTGGTAGAAGTTAATGTAATGTCCCCAGGAGGTATTACGTATATGAATAAAGTGTATAAAACTAAAATACAGTGCAAAGTAATAGACTTTGTAGAAAGCAAAGTGATTGATAAATTACAAGCTTTTGATAGAAGGTCTAGACTGCGCAGTGAGGTAGAAAATGCGTAAACGTTCCATAGCTGAAATATGTGCACTTCTTGAATCAGAGACACCCTTTGAGGCCGTTACTGAAGATTATTCATTTACCCTTAAAGTAACGGAATACGCTCCCTATATTTGCGCTGCGGTGCATGATGGGCATCAGTTTAGAAAATCGCTTTGGTCCAATTGTTTACATACGTCGCATGAACGTTGGTATGAAGAAGATCCGTGTACTAAAGAAATGGTACAATCCCATCCTATTGTTATCGCCGGATGTGATAGTCGGTTCGAGTATGATTTGAACAGAGCGCCAGAGAATGCTATTTACGAGGATGCATGGGGTAAACAACTATGGAAGCAGCCGCTACCATCTACAGAAATTACGCTAAGTTTAGCAAAGCATGCTGCTTTTTATAAGGTGATCCATGCATTAATAGCCTGTATTGAACGGAAATATGGAAAGGCGCTTGTTTTTGACATGCATAGTTACAATTGGAAACGGTGGGATAGAACGGTTCCCACATGGAATTTAGGAACGGCTAATATTGATACAGATCGTTTCGGGGTTTTGGCTGCTTCATGGAGCGCCAAACTAGGAAAAATGACGCTCCCCAATGGACTTGTCTCCACCGCTAAAATTAATGATACTTTTCAGGGAAATGGCTACTTTTTAAAGTACATCACCCAACATTTTAAGCATACCTTAGTACTTGCTACTGAGATTGCCAAGGTCTATTGTGACGAATGCGAAGGAATTGTGTATCCCGAAGTAGTAAAGGCTGTAGAACAGCAACTAAGAACCCTTATCCCTGAGCAAGTGGCGGAATTTGAAAGACAGGAAATATGATTAATGCAAAGGATGATGTAACCGTTAGAAACGATTTTTTAGCTCTTTTTGAGATAGATGCGAACTTGGATCGACTGGTAAAGCGAATAGAACTCTTAAACTATGTAAATCCTTTGAATAGTGAAAAAGAGAAGCAACGCTTTTTTGCGTCTAAATACGCTGTTGATCCCCAGTTTAAATACCCTAAACTAAAGTTTGATCCATACAAATTACATCGCTTATTTTTCTCGCAACGCTTAGAGCGTATTAAGGATGATGCTATTCGAAAACTGTATCAAGACATTATCTACTATTATGCTAATATGATTCAATGCATAGAATCTATTGGGGAACAACAAAAGTTCTACTTCAATTCGTTGCGTGTTTATGGAACGCCCACGGAACGCGATGTAAATAACGCCAAGTTTATTCTTCACCACGAAGAGGAACCCATTTCTAAGGATACGGAAAAGACTTCTAGTCCGGAAGAAGCGAAACACTATTTCGAAGAATTTTCCAAGCAGTATAACTTTCCGCTTAACATAAGATTTGCTACCCATATTGCGGCAGATGCCATGGTTAGTAATAGTACTCAAAGCATGCTCATTAAAAGAAATGCTCGTTTTAGTAAAAACCAATTACTTACCCTTGCTAACCATGAAATAGGGGTGCACTTGGTAACTACTTATAATGGATTGCTACAACCATTGAAAGTTTTTTCTAACGGATTTCCAAAAAATGTTGAAACTCAAGAAGGGCTCGCTGTGTTCAGTGAATACATGAGTGGATCCTTAACATTAAAAAGGCTTAAAGAATTGTCTTATAGAGTTTTAGCTTCTGATAGTTTAATTAAAGGTTATACCTTTTCTGATACTTTTGATTTGATTCATAATCAATACAAACTCAATAGAAACGACGCTTTTTCTATTACCTTACGTGCCCACAGAGGTGGGGGCTTTACTAAGGATCGATTGTATCTCAGTGGTCTAAAAAAAATCTACCGTAGGTATAAAAACGGCCAGACTATGGATACCTTATTAAGAGGAAAGGTAACCTTGGAAAAGGAATCGGCCATAACACATTTGGAGCATTTAGGACTTTCACAGAAAATTACTCATAAAAATGTGGCTTTCGAAAAAAATAGGAATACCAATAAAACCCTAGATTTTATTTTAGATAATATTAAGTAATATTGTTCTTTTTGAAAAACAACCCATTGTATAACAATGAGCTGTTCTATTCATCTTTATAAAGAAATATGCTTGTTTTTTGGGTATTTGACTTTAAACGCAAATTTTTCTTGCTGAGTAGCTTTGCTGGCTAATTTAATTTTCCAGCTTAGCAAACCTTTGGTTTTATCGTAATTAGCGTTAAACGTTTCAATATTATCAACCTTAATTTCTTTATTCTGACTTAAAGGAATGCGATCTACTAATTGCAATTCAATTGCTTTGGACTTATTATTTTTCACATCCAAGGTGTAGGTGCGGTCTAAGACACGGTTACTTCCGGTGAAGGATTTACTTTTAAAGTTTTTATTCTGTGTACGAGTTACCGTTATGTTTGGATCTATTCCTAAAGAAAGCGTCATCTCTTTTTTAGTAGTATAAGGATCTATGTTTGTTTTGCCTGCATAACCACCTTCAAAGTAAATATTAGCCTCTCCCGGCAGCAAATTGTATTGTTCCCAATCTGAAAATTGCGCTGTTAAGAAAACATTTTCATTAATAATAGGTGCTGCAAAATACTGATAGTTAGCGGCTAATTGATACGTGTTGATTTCAATAGCTGTAATATCCCCATCAGAAACAATAGAATAAGGCTTCTTAATTTGAAATTGAGTATTGGTAACATCTTCTTTTTGAGTGCTTTTTTTGGTAGCAATAACAATTACACCATTATTTCCTCTGTTACCATATATAGCTTGTGCACTAGCATCTTTTAATACATCTATAGATTGAATTTCATTTGGATCAAGATCCGCAGCTGTAAAGCCGTCTAATGGAACTCCATCAACGATATATAAAGGAGTTGAAGCCGATGTAATACTGGATGTACCACGCACGTTAACTCCTGATACTTTTCCTTGAAGGGCATAGCCTACTGTTACCACCTCGTTTAAAGCATTAACATCTTCTTCTAATTTTATGTTCATAATAGAAGAATAAATAGGAATAGCTTCATCACTATATCCAAGATAAGAAAATCGAAGTTCTTGCCCTACAGGGACATCTATAGAAAAGTTTCCATCAAAATCGGTTTGCGTTCCATTAGAGGTGCCGGTAACAATTACATTACATCCAGGCAGGGGTGTGCCAGAGGCATCTACTACCTGGCCTACTACCTTTTTAACCGCTGGATTATAGG
>CAZWVO010000144.1:0-5831 GCA_964637535.1 uncultured Flavobacteriaceae bacterium | reverse complement strand
TTAATATGGTACGCCCTGCTTTATTAATTTCTTGCAATACTTTCATTACCTCTACACTGGTTTGCGGGTCTAGATTTCCTGTAGGCTCATCTGCCAAAATAAGCTCCGGATCGTTCAGCAAGGCTCTAGCAATTGCAATACGCTGCTGTTCCCCTCCAGAAAGCTCGTGCGGAAATTTAAAGCCCTTGGTTTTCATGCCTACCTTATCCAGCACATCTTCTATTTTTACACCCATTTTTGCAGGGTCTTTCCAACCGGTGGCCTTCAATACAAAACGCAGGTTGTTATTGATGTTTCTATCTGGAAGTAGTTTAAAATCCTGAAAAACAATACCCAGCTTTCGCCTTAAAAAGGGAATGTCTTTTTCTTCCATGGTTTTTAGGTTGAAATCTACAATACGCCCATTGCCCTGAGTTAGCGGAAGGTCGCCGTAAAGGGTTTTCATAAAACTACTCTTACCACTTCCGGTTTTTCCAATAAGGTATACAAACTCTCCTTTTTTAATTTCCAGATTAATATCGTTTAACACCATATTATCTTTCTGAAAAACGGCAACATCCTTTAACGTTAATATGCGCTCTGCCATTGGCCTTTTACTTTTTTTTGTGTTCTTGTTCTGATGCCCATAAAATAACATTTCTAAAATCTAATTTAGCGGCATCCACCATATTTTTGAGCACGTCCATATTGCCCTGGGCTAGTTGCACTATGGCATGCCTTGTATTGTTTAAGTTATACTCAGAATTGGCCATAACATGGGCCAAGCTAACCGACAGAAGCGCTTCTTTTACCGCTAGAAATTCTTCTTGGTTAAATTCATTTCTAATTTTAGTTTTTAGGGCTTCGTCCAACATCACCTCCTATTTCTTTATAAAAGTAAGAAGTTCTTTTAGAACGGTATACTCCCTACTTAAAAACTTTCTCTTTTAGGGCCTATGTATACTTCGGAACAATATTTGTCGTTATATAAGGTAACAAACGAGGAAATCCTTAATTGCACCAGAACATTATGCGAAATAAGAGAACCGCTATGCTGATCGTAGCCCTGGGATGGATCCTTACCGGACTGGCACAGGAATCTAAAATCTACACTCATGATCAGAAAGCTTATCAAGATGCGCTTGCCTTGTATAATAACAAGCAATACCAAGCAGCTCAAACCATTTTTGAGGAAGTAAAAAATACTACGGAGGATGTAGAAACCGAAGCCAATAGTGCATACTATGTGGCCAATGCGGCCATTAGGCTAAACCAACTGGGAGCAGATAGGCTTATGGAAGATTTTGTAGCGCGCTATCCTACCTCTACCAAACGAAACTCGGCTTTTTTGGATGTAGCCGATTACTATTTTGAAACCGGTAAATATCCCTATGCCCTAAAATGGTATAAGAAGGTAGATCAAGGCGCCATGTCGCGCAAGGATAAAGAACGCTTCAATTTTAATAATGGGTATGCCTTGTTTTCATCAAAAAATAACAAAGAAGCAGAGCGCTATTTAAGCAAGGTAACCAACTCCGCTACCTACGGTTCCCAAGCCAAATATTATTTGGGCTATATGGCATACCAGCAAGACGATTACGAAGGAGCCAATGAACGCTTCGATCAAATTACAGATCAAGAATTACTAGAAGAAAAGCTATCGTATTATCAGGCCGATCTAAATTTTAAACTGGGCAATTTTGACAAAGCCATCGCCTTAGCAAAAAAACAAATTCCCAAATCGGACAGAACAGAAGTATCCGAACTCAATAAAATTATTGGTGAAAGTTATTTCAACCAACAAAAATATGCCGAGGCTATTCCGTATTTAGAAAAGTACAAAGGCAAACGCGGCAAGTGGAACAATACCGATTTTTACCTCTTAGGTTATTGCTATTACAAACAAGAAGACTATGCCAATGCCATTCAGCAGTTTAATAAAATTGTAGGCGGCACCAATAGCGTATCGCAAAATGCCTACTACCATTTGGCAGAATGTTACCTTAAATTAGATAAAAAACAGGAAGCCCTAAATGCGTTTAGGAATGCTTCGGAAATGGATTTTACACCAGAAATTCAGAAAGATGCCTTACTCAATTACGGGAGGTTAAGTTATGAAATTGGAAATGCCTACGAACCCGTGCCGCAGATATTAAAGGGGTATTTAGACCAATACCCTAATGACGAGCACAGTCAGGAGGTACAGGAACTATTAGTAGACTCCTATATAACGTCTCGGAACTTTAAAGGCGCCTTAGAACTGCTAGAAGAAAATAAAAATTACGCCAGTAAAACTACCTATCAAAAAGTAGCCTTTTACTATGGGGTAGAATTGTTTATAGATGCAGATTATGCCGGCGCAATTGAACGTTTTGACAAATCGTTAAATAGTGCAGAAGATGCACTGTTCCGAGCCAGAGCGCGCTATTGGAAAGCAGAATCTGAGTATCTGCTTAACCGTTTTGATAATGCCCTAAGCAGTTTTGTACAGTTTCAGAACGATTCTGGAGCTGCTGCTACCCCAGAAATGGAACAGTTAAATTACAACTTGGGCTATACCTATTTTAAGTTGAAAGATTACAACAACGCCATCTCCTACTTTACCCAGTATACCGCTGGAGCTGTAGATATGGAAAAGGTAAATGATAGTTACTTGCGTTTAGGCGATAGTTATTTTGTAAGCAGCAAGTATTGGCCTGCAATAGAAGCCTATAACAAAGCCTTAGAAGGAAATGGAGCAGAGCGGGACTATGCGGCCTTTCAAAAAGCGATTAGTTATGGTTTTGTAGACCGTGGTACTACTAAAATAGAAGAACTAAATAGCTTTGTAAGTCGTTTTCCAAAATCGTCATTAAAAGACGATGCCTTGTTTGAGCTGGGCAACTCGTACATCAAAACAAATAAAGAAAGTCAAGGGCTAGAAACCTATGATAGGCTTATACGCGAGTATAGCAAAAGTTCCTTAGTGCCTAGAGCCTTGTTGCGTCAAGGATTGGTGCATTACAACAGCAGTAGAAATGAAGAAGCTTTGGTAAAGTTTAAAACCATTGCCCGCGATCATCCCAATACCCAAGAAGCCATACAAGCAGTGGCTACCGCCAAGCTCATTTATGTAGACCTAGGTAGGGTAGATGAATATGCCGCTTGGGTACGCAATTTAGATTTTGTAGAGGTTACTGATGCCGAGCTGGATAATGCGAGCTTTGAGTCGGCGGAAAAACAAAGTATAGAAGGGAATAAAGAGGCCGCTATTAAGGGGTATGAAAGCTATATTAAGCAATTTCCAAAGGGCTTACATGCCCTACAAGCTAACTTTAATTTGGCGCAATTGTATTTTGGAAAAGATCAAAAAGATAAGGCCTTACCCTATTTTACCTATGTAGCAGATCTAGGGGGTAATGAATACAGTGAGCAGGCACTTACCCGAGTGTGCGAAATATACATTAGCAAAAAAGACTACGGTAGTGCGCTTCCGTATTTAGAGCGCTTAGAGCGTACGGCAGAGATACGGCAGAACATCACCTTTGCACAGTCCAATTTAATGAAAGGATACTACGGTCAAAAGAACTACGACCAAACCATTGCCTATGCAGAAAAGGTCTTGGCAGCAGGAAACTTGGACAACCGTATTAAGAGCGATGCCCATGTTATGATTGCCCGTTCTGCAGTGCAAACTAATGATATGCCTAAAGCCAGAAGTGCCTATGCCCAGGTATTGCAAATTGCTACCGGTGCAACGGCTGCAGAAGCACTGTATTACGATGCCTTTTTTAATCATCAAGATGAGGCCTATGAAGCTTCTAATACGCAGGTTCAAAAATTGGCTAAAGAATATGCCAGCTATAAAGAATGGGGAGGCAAGGGACTTATTATTATGGCCAAAAACTTTTACGCCCTTGGCGATGCTTTCCAAGCTACCTATATTTTAGATAGTGTTATTTCCAATTTTACGCAATTCCCGGAAATTGTGGAAGCGGCAAAACAAGAATCATCAATCATCAAAGCAAAAGAAGCCAGAAGCAATTCTTCAGTGGATCCAAATGGCAACTAAATCATCAGAACACATTATGCACAAACACCTTATATTTAGTTTAATCATTATCCTTTCGGGTATCCTAAGCGGTACTGCGCAAGACGATGATAAGATAGGTACAGAAACGGTTACCGTTACTAGAGCCTATAAACCTACCATATCCGACGCTTTTAAAATAAAATCGCTCCCTACCTTAAAAGATTCTATTGTACTGCAGAAAAAAAAGATTAACTACAGTATTTTCTCGGTTCCGGTGGCCTCTACGTTTACTCCAGCAAAAGGAAAAGCTTCTACGGTAAAAAAGATACCTCCTCCGCGTATCTTTAATTCCTATGGATCTGTAGGTCTAGGGAATTTTAATAATGCCCTGGTCGATTTTTACACCAGTAGAGCTATTAACCGTGGCGATGAACGCTTAGATATTGGTTTTAATCACCACTCTTCTCGGGGTAATATAGATGGCGTAGCAGTAGATAATATTTTTTACAATACCAAGCTTAGCGGAGCCTTTACCAAGCGCGATAGGGATTTTGACTGGGGGGTACGCCTTGGCCTACAACACCAATTGTACAATTGGTACGGTATTCCTTTAGGGGCTTTTGATGAAGCTACCCTAAACGGAATAGATGAGCGGCAGAATTACTTTAATGCAGAAGTGGGGGCACATCTAAACTTAGAAGATTCCTTTTTTCAACGGGGCGAAATTTTGCTGCGTAGGTTTTGGGATGCGGCTGGTTCTGGAGAGAATAGGGTAGTACTGGCACCAACCATAGAGTTGCCCATTGCAGATGAACTAGTAACCCTAAAAACTAAACTAGATTATGTGGGCGGTAGTTTTGATAATGCCAACGTCAATAATGAAGTTAACGCTCCGGCAATTAATTACAGTCAGTTGCAATTTGGAATAACACCCAGCTTACTCATTTTACGAGACGATTTAACCCTAAATCTTGGCGCTAGCCTTGTCTATGGGTTGGATGCAGAAAATAGCGACAGTAGCTTTTTCATTTACCCTTCTGTAACGGCGTCGTATCGTTTGGTAGATGAAACCGTAATAGCCTACGGCGGTATAGAAGGCGAATTAAAACAGAATTCCTATTACGGTTTTGTAGCAGACAACCCGTATGTTTCTCCTACCTTAACTATAACACCCACAGATAAACAGTACAATGCCTATGTGGGCCTAAAAGGCAAATTGCTTTCTAATATTAGTTATAATATAAAAGGGTCGTATACGGCGGAAAACCGTAAACCCTTGTTTAAGCAAAATCCGGAAAACCCGTTCCGAGATGATGAAAAAGGGTATTTCTTTGGCAATTCGTTTGAGGTCTTTTATGACGATGTAAAAACGCTTGGAATATTTGCAGAACTCAACGTAGATGTAAACCGCAACTTTAGCTTTGGCGTTAATGCAGAGGTATATGATTATGATACGGAAACGGATAACCCCGCTTGGAACCTTCCTAACCTTACCGGCTCTTTATTTATGGATTATCAAATAGGGGAGCAATGGTTTATGGGTGCCAATCTCTTTTTTGTTGGCGAACGAGAAGATGTAAGCGCCGTTGTGGTGCAAAATACCGCTCCGGCAGATTTCCCGTCTACCATAATTACCCTAGATAGTTATTTTGACGCCAACGCCCATATTGGGTACCGTTTTAATGAGCAGTTATCCATTTTTGGAAAGGTAAATAATATTGCAAATAACAACTATCAACGGTGGTTAAATTTTCCAGTACAAGGGTTTCAAGTATTGGCAGGGGCAACCTATAAGTTCGATTTTTAAGCGGTGTTAAAATAATTTCTTTTCAAGTAGGGT
>CAZWVO010000143.1:0-5849 GCA_964637535.1 uncultured Flavobacteriaceae bacterium | reverse complement strand
AATGTTATTAAAAAAGAAAATAACGCATAACAGATGCTTTAAATAAAACTAAAAAGAGGGCTTATGGCCCTCTTTTTTATTTCGCGATTTTAGTACTGTAAGTTAACGTTTAAGCTACCTCTTTAAGCAGGTCATAACAAGGGCAACGCTTACAACGCTTACGCTCATTCTTCTTATACTTTTTGCAGCATTTTGTTTTACAATTACTAGACACCAACTCTTTGAGTATCGCTTTTTTCTTTTTTAGTTTCTTTTTTTTCTTGCCCATTGCCGTAAGAGAATGGATCAAAAATACACTATTTTAATTAAATCTAAATAAGATTAACTGTTAAATTATTCTCCCCCAGTATCTGAGGCCGCACTTTCTACTGTTAGCTGTTGTATATCTCTATCGAAAAGATATAAGCCTCCTTTATCATTACCAATCAGGTTTATTTTATCCAATACCGTGCGCGCTAAAGCTTCTTCTTCCAATTGTTCGGCCACATACCATTGTAAGAAATTATGCGTGGCATAATCTTTTTCTTCCAAGGTTACATGCACTAAATCATTAATACTTTTAGAGACAAAAACCTCATGATCATACAATTGCTGTAGCATTTTTGTGAGGCTACCGAATTCTATTTCTGGAGCTTTTAACTCAGAAACTATGGCATGCCCTCCACGTTCGTTTACGTACCTCACCAATTTTAGCATATGCATACGTTCTTCGTCGGAATGACCATACATAAAACCAGCAACACCTTCCAAACCTTTTACTTCTGCCCAACAAGCCATCGATAAATAAATTTGAGAAGATTCTGCTTCTATTCGAATCTGATTGTTTAAGGCTTTTTCTAATTTTTTGGACAACATAAATGTGATTTTTTATCAAAGTTACAAAGAAACCCTACTTAAAAGAAAATCTCATTCATCTATCTAAAGGCAAGTAGTCATTGAAATGAGCTTAGTTCTTCATTTACAGCGCAAGCGTATCTATACGGGACACCATAAAAGGTGAAAATCATAAAAACTCAGGGAAAACCCTGAGTTTTTATTTTCAGGGTATACCCTGAGCATTTTTACAACTAGTACAAATACCTTGCACTAGTATCTTGTAATACCAATTGGAAATAAAACTTTTCAGCATCGTTATGAAGACAATGAATCAATTGATCTTTCAGGTTTCTAATCAAAATTTAGATATCTTTAATACATTAGTCGCTAAAGTTTTGACTTAGTGGCTTTTAACCTATCATTAAACCAACTCATGTTAAAAACATATAGCGTACTGTTTTTCTTTTTTCTTAGTGCCAGCTTTGGATATGGGCAAACAAAGGAGATTGATAGTTTGAAAAATATTGTAGCTAGGTCTAAAATCAACAAAGCTAAAGCCAGCGCCTATCAGCGTTTGAGTTGGCTTACCTTCAGGAAAGACCTTGCCTTGGGCGAAGTATATCTGGATTCAGCGGCCACCCTGTACAAAGCAGATAGAAATGAAGAGGAGCTATTAAAATTGAACTATAAGTACGCTGTTCTAAGCAGATATAAGGGCGAATACGAAAAAGGGCTACAGCAAATTGATCTATTTTTAAAACATATGAAAATCAACGGAGCACCAATACAAATGGCTGATGCGTATTCTGAAAAAGGTGTGCTCTATCAATTGCAAGGCAAATATGAAAAAAGTTTGACGCAATATTATTCCGCTCAAAAAATTTATGAAGAGACAGCAGATGAAAATAGTATTGGTCTCACATTAAACCGCATGGGTATCGTTCACCGAAAATTAAAGCAGTACAAGGAAGCAGAAAAATGTTTTTTAAAAGCCATAACTATTCATAAGAATGCGAACGATGAAGACAACTTGGCAAATGCACTAAGCAGCCTTGGTTCCAATTACGGAGAACAGGGTTTGGACGAAAAGGCCATTTTTTATTTTAAAGAATGTTTGGTCCTTGATATCAAAGCAGACAACCAATGGGCCATTGCTTCAGATTATCAAAATATTGGAATAGGGTACATGAATTTAGATCAATATGAAGATGGGATACGGTATTTGAAAAAAGCAATTAAAATTCAGGAGAAACAGGGCTTTAAAGGGGATATGGCCTTTGCCTTAATGGCGCTTGGTTCGTCATACGTTAAAACGAACGAGCTAGTTGAAGCTGAAAACACATTTTTAAAAGCACTAGACTTAGGTATAGATGCTGCGCAAACTAGAAAAGATATTTACAAAAATTTGGCAGAAATATACAAGAGAACAAATCGCTATAAAAAATCAAACCACTATTATGAACGCTACGTATTAGAGAAGGATAGCATTTTCAAAGAAGAAGGACTGAAAAATATGAACGCCCTAAAAATACAATATGAAACCGAAAAAAAAGACAAAGAAATCGCCCAACAAAAACTGGCCTTAACGAATAGCAAATCCAAAACCCGCACTATGACCATATTGATCATTTCCCTCCTTCTAGGATCCATTTTATTATGGTTCTCTTTTAGCCAACGCCAAAAACGTATGCAACAACAGTTAGTGGCTATAGAAAGGGAACAGGAAGTACGCACCCTAGAATCGCTAATGGAAGGCGAAGAAAAAGAACGTTTGCGCATTGCTAAAGAATTACACGATGGGGTAAATGGCGATCTTGCGGCTATTAAATTTAAGCTCACCTCCTTGTTAGAAACCAACAATACCATAATTAATGAGGCTGTGGCAATGATAGATACTAGCAGCGAGCAAGTACGTGCCATTTCTCATAATTTGGTACCTCCATCTTTACGCGACTTTAATTTAATAGAGGCAGTTGCCACTTATTGTGAAAATATGAATGCCATTCATGATCCTGACATTAGTTTTCAGCATATGGGAAATGAAATACTATTAGAAAAGAAAGAAGAAGCCAACCTTTTTAGAATTATTCAAGAACTGGTTACCAATAGTATTAAACATGCCGAGGCTAGCGAAATTCTTGTACAATTAAGCAATGTAGAAAACCATTTACAGATAACGGTAGAAGATGATGGTAAGGGCTTTGACGTTAAAAATGTGCAAAGCGATGGTATTGGCATGCAGAATATAAAATCTAGAGTAGCTTATCTTGGAGGTGTCATGGAGATTACTTCAGATGCGAAAGGCAGTTCCTTTACCATTACCTTAACGGACAAAACAGATACAGCATGATTAAAGTAGCTATTACAGATGACCATTTATTGGTTATGCAAGGCATAGCCTCTATGCTCCAAAATGAGTCTTTAATTCAAATTATAGGAAAATACCCCTCTGCAGCAGAAACCCTTGAGGCCCTTACGGAGGCACAACCGGATATCTTGTTACTCGATATTAATTTACCAGATATTAACGGTATTGATTTATGTAAGCAGTTGCTTAAATTATATCCCAATCTAAAAATTATTGCACTCAGCAGTCATGACGATACCAATTTTGTAAAGCGAATTCTTAAAAATGGAGCAAGCGGTTATTTGCTGAAAAACACCAGTAAAGAAGAGTTGCTAGAAGCCTTTGACACTGTACTTTCTGATGGACAATACCTGCAACCAAGCATTCAAAAAAAATTATTAAACCAATCTTTAGGTACCCAAAAACCAAATTCGCTTAAACCAAAATTAACACGTAGAGAAAAGGAAGTATTAGCAGCCATATGCCAAGAAATGACTACACAAGAAATAGCAGAACAATTGTTTGTAAGCCCTAAAACGGTAGAAACGCACCGCATGAACCTGATTAGCAAACTAGGGGCAAGAAATAGTGTTGGTTTGGCTAAAATTGCTATTGAACAAGAGCTATTAAAGGATTAAGTTAGTTTACAAGCTTGTCACCATATACCTTCCTAGTTCGAAGAAATTTGCTAGAACAGCTCGTTTTCCTGACAACCGCTAATAAAAAAACCCGATAACAAAGGTGTCATCGGGTTTTTAATTACTTGTATTATGAAATCTTAGAATCCTGGAGTAGTAATTACTACATCCGTTAAGAATACTTCATTATCACCCGCTACCGTATTGGTAGGAACAAAATAGAATATTACAAATTGTTGCGTTGTAGATGTTAAGATATCATTCATGTTTTCATCTACTCTATCTTGAGAGAAGGTAAACGTAGCATCTGCGGTAAAACCAAATGAAACTTGTTGCCAGCCATCAACCATATTAGAGTTTACAGGCACACTAACTAATGCTACAGAAGCTAAGTCCGTTTCATCAGCTGGTTCCGAAGATAAAATATAGAAGGTTCCTTCTAATTCTCCAACAGGAGTACTTTCTGTTCTTACAAAGGCAGATAAGCTATACGTTACTCCAGCTTCAACCTCAAATGGTTGGTAAGCTCTTTCGCCAGAACTATCAAATTTCAACGATCTATCAGAAGTACCTCCTGCAGATGTAGCATCCGTTCCAGAAGAACTTGCTTTATCCGTAGTTCCAGACCCACCATTGTTAGCTGGAGTAGAAACCCAAGCTTCTAAATCGTCATTTCTCCAGAAATTAAACGGCGTATCTGTACCGTCGTTAAAAGTATTATCTGGATCAATAGTCCAAGCATCAACAAGGTCATTATTGTTGTTCTCGGCTGTAGGGAAGGATTGGAAATCGGCATTTTGTATTACAGCAGCAAAAGTAGCTGTTGCACCAGCACCCGCAGTTACCGAAACGTTTTGCGTAGTTGTAGCGGTAGTTTCCCCTAAAATTTCATCAAAAGTAATGGTTAATGCTACCGTAAAGTTACCGGCCTCACCATAGGTATAGGTTGGGCTTGCATCTGTAGAGGTACCCGTACCGTCACCAAAATCCCAAGCATATCCTGTAATATTACCATCATTAGCAACAGAAGCATCTGTGAAAACTACTTCCAAATCAGTTGCAGCAAAGGTAAAATCTGCAGTTGGCGGTATAGGCACAGCATCAACGGTTACGTCTGCCGTGAATACATCTGTATTATCGGTTTCACTTGTCACCATTAAAGAAACCGTATAGGTACCTGCTTCTGCATAGGTGTATGTTGGACTTGCTTCTGTAGATGTACCAGCGCCATCACCAAAATCCCACGCGTAAGACACTGCATTTTCAGAAGTGTCTGTAAAAGTAACCATCAAGAAATCTGCCGCACTAGTAAAACCAGCCATTGGCATAATCATTTCTTCCGCTACCGTTACATCCATAGTAAACGTATCTGTTGTTAAACCACCATCTCCTCTAACCGTTAATGAAACTGTATATGTTCCTGCTTCTGCATAGGTATAGCTAGGTTGGTAATCTACGGAGGTATCCTCATCTGTTCCTTCAACACCAAAATCCCATGCGTAAGACCTTGCATTGGTAGAAGCGTTTATAAAAGAAGCTTCTAAAAACATGGTAGTCACATCAAAACCAGCGGTGAACGGGATTAATGTATCATCTTGTCCATCTTCATCATCTTCACAAGAAGTAAAAACAAGAAGCAATAAAGCCATTGCAATACTGCAATATCTTGTTAGTAAAAAGTTAATTTTCATAATTCTAAATTGTTTAAGGTTCGGAAATTATTGGTTAACCAATCTAGTTAACCAATTTCCAAATGTAATGAATATTTTGTTTTAAATACAAAAAAATCAATACTTCTTAAAAATTATGTTAATGTTTTACTTGTATGGGAAATTTGAGGCAATATGCTTTTTAGGTGCTTAGCTGCAGATTTAAGGTTACGCTAATCTCCTATACATTGGATATACAGAAATTGGTAGGGATAACAGGGGTTATAAAAACCGTTGCCGTTCTGTCATAAAGGTATTTAGCACTTTAGCAAAACCGGCTTTCACATCTACCTCAACATACTTTATTTTATATTGGGCACATTTTAACTTAAGTGTAGT
>CAZWVO010000142.1:0-5857 GCA_964637535.1 uncultured Flavobacteriaceae bacterium | reverse complement strand
AACTATTGCAGAGTTTATTATTTATGTGAACATGCTTACCTGGCCAGTAGCCATTGTAGGGTGGCTTACTTCTATAGTACAACGTGCAGAGGCGTCTCAAAAAAGAATTAACGAGTTCTTAAAAGAAGAGCCGCAGATTAAAAATGAAACACATACTACTACTCGTATTCAAGGTGAAATCGCATTTAAAAATGTGAGCTTTACCTATGAGGATACTGGTATTACGGCACTAAATAACATTTCCTTTACCATTAAACAGGGAGAAACTGTAGCAATCCTTGGAAAGACCGGTTCTGGAAAGTCTTCTATTTTAAACTTAGTAGCCCGGCTATACGATGTTAATAAGGGTGATATCTTAATTGATAAGGTTCCGATAAAACAATTAAACCTAGAAAATTTAAGAGGTGCTATTGGTGCAGTACCTCAAGATGCCTTTCTCTTTTCAGACTCCATAGAAAACAATATCAAATTTGGCAAAGAAGAAGCTACGCAAGAGGAAATAGTGACTATTGCTAAAAAAGCTGCAGTTCATGGGAATATTAAAGGGTTCTCTAAGGGGTATGACACCGTTCTTGGAGAGCGAGGAATTACGCTAAGTGGAGGACAAAAACAGCGAATATCTATTGCAAGGGCTTTATTAAAAGATCCTCAAATTTACCTCTTTGATGATTGCTTATCTGCCGTGGATACCGAAACGGAAGAAGAAATATTAACTAATCTTAAGCAAGCTTCTAAACATAAAACTACCATCATTGTAAGTCATAGGGTTTCTTCTGCAAAAAATGCCGATAAGATTATAGTATTGCAGGAAGGAGCTATTTTACAAGAAGGCACTCACGACGAATTAATTCTGGATGAAGGTTACTACAAAGCCCTGTACGCGGATCAACTTTCAGAGAAAGAAAGCTAAAAAAAGTTGTTAGATTAGGTTTTTTTTCACATTTTTGGAATACTTTAAAGTAATTAACACTAGACACATGAGTGAAAAACATTTAATGGATCAGGAAGAGATATATTCCAAGGTCTTACGCGCGGGGAGACGTACCTATTTCTTTGATGTTCGTAGCACTAAGGCAGGGGATTATTACCTAACGGTCACTGAAAGTAAAAAGTTTACGCATGATGATGGTTCTTTTCATTACAAGAAACACAAAATCTACCTTTATAAGGAGGACTTTACCTCGTTTAAGGAGATTCTTAACGAAATGATGGACTACATTATAGACGAAAAAGGACTAGAAGTAATCTCTGAACGCCACCAAAAAGACTTTAAAAAAGAAGAACCAGGGGCGCCACAAGTAAACGAGGAATCAACCGATACAGAAAGTTTTACGGATGTAGACTTTGATGATATTTAAATCTTTTTTCTTAAATAAAACCAAACGGCCTTTGAAATCAAAGGCCGTTTTTTATTTTTATACCAGACTAATTCCAACCACAATGAAAAATGTATTCTCTCTTGCCGTTATTTTAAGCCTTTCTATAAGCGTTGCTCAAACAACTCCAGACCTTAATTATTTCTTACCGCAGGATGTTAGTTATAATGAAAACATTCCCACACCAGAAGAAATTATTGGGCATCAAGTTGGAGAATGGCATGTTACGCATGACAAATTGCTCTTTTATATGCAGACCTTGGCTAGCGCAAGTGACCGTATTACATTAGAAAATAGGGGAACCACCTTTGAAGGGAGACCCTTGTTATTACTTACGATAACATCTGCTGACAATCATAAAAATATTGCTCAAATACAAAAAGATCATCTTGCACTTACCGAATCTGGAAGTGCAAACAGCTCTGTAGCGAATATGCCTATAATAGTATATCAAGGATTTTCCATTCACGGTAACGAAGCAAGTGGAGCGAACGCCGGACTTGCATACGCCTATTACTTGGCCGCTGCCCAAGGGCCAGAAATTGAAGCTATGCTAGACAAAATGGTTATTTTATTGGATCCTAGCTTTAATCCAGACGGGTTACAGCGTTTTGCTTATTGGGCAAATAGCAATAGAAGTAAGCATCTAAATCCGGATGGAAACGAAAGGGAATATCATGAGGTATGGCCTGGTGGACGTACCAATCATTATTGGTTTGATATGAATAGAGATTGGCTTCCCGTACAGCTACCCGAAAGTAGAGCACGAATTGCTTCATTTCACAAATGGATGCCTAATATCTTAACAGACCACCACGAAATGGGCACCAATTCTACCTTCTTTTTTCAACCTGGAGAGCCTACAAGAGTACATCCACTAACCCCCAAACTCAATCAACAGTTAACAGCAGAAATTGGCACCTACCATGCAAAAGCGCTAGACAAAATAGGATCGCTTTATTACTCTGAAGAAAACTACGACGACTACTATTACGGGAAGGGCTCTACCTTTCCAGACGTTAATGGTAGTATTGGAATATTATTTGAACAGGGAAGTTCTCGCGGACATATACAGGAAAGTGAAAACGGCATTCTTACCTTTCCTTTTACCATACGAAATCAGTTTACCGCAGCCTTATCCACTGTAGAAGCTGCTAAGAATATGCGCGTTAAGATATTGACCTATCAACGCGATTTTTTTACTGACCTAAGAAACGAAGCTGCTAAAAGCAAAACCAAAGCTATTGTTTTTGGAGATCGTAAAGATGCCGCCAAAGCCTGGCACTTGGCAGAGATTCTTAACCGACATAAAATTAAATTTCACGAACTTAAAGCGAATACCACTCTATCCGGAAAGTCATATACCAAAGGAAGCAGTTACGTGGTACCTATGAATCAAAAAAATCATAGACTCATTAAAGCCATGTTCGAAAAACGAACCACCTTTACAGACAGTTTGTTTTATGATATTTCTGCGTGGACGTTCCCTCTGGCATTTAATGTAGACTATGTAGAGTTGAGCTCTCTTGCCAATGCTGGTGACGAAGTTATCGATTTTCAACCCTTAAAAGGCAAGGTAGAAAACCAAAGTAATTATGCGTATTTATTTGAATGGCATGAGTACTATACCCCTAAGGCCTTACATCAGATCTTAGAAAAGAAATTACGCGCTAAGGTTGCTAAATCCCCTTTTAGCTTAAATGGCAAACAGTACGATTACGGAACCATACTGATTCCGGTACAAAATCAGGATTTAGACGCTAAGGCCTTACATAGGTTCTTAATGAAAGTCGCAGAAGACAGCAAGATTACCATAACAGGAGTAGATACAGGACTCACTAAAGGTATTGATCTAGGTAGTAATGATTTTGACCCGCTTAAAAAGCAGGAAGTTGCTATTCTTGTGGGTAGTGGAATTACGCCTTATGATGCTGGAGAAATATGGCATTTATTTGACCAACGGTATAATATGAAAATTACTAAAATTGATACGGAGTATTTTGCTAGTACAGATTTAGATCGATATACTTCATTAATTATGCCTAATTCTTGGAGAGGTGGTAAGTTAAGTAAAGGAGCTACCGATAAAATTAAAACTTGGGTGAAAAATGGAGGTACACTCATTGGATATAGAAATGCGGCAAATTGGTTGGATAAAAATGAATTCCTAAAGTTGAAATTTAAAAAAGATACCCTGTTAGCAAAAAACATATCCTATGAGCAACGAGGAGATTTTCTAGGGGCTCAAGTCACGGGTGGAGCAATTTTTGAAGCAAAAATAGATCGCTCTCACCCTATTAACTATGGATTTAAAAATAATAAACTGGCGCTCTTTAGAAATACAAACACCTATTTAGAGCCTGAAAAAAACAGTTACAACAATCCAATTCAATACACAAAAAACCCATTACTGAGTGGTTATATTTCAGAAGAAAATGAGGAACTTATTAAGAATAGTACGCCCTTTAAAGTAGAGCGGATGGGAAAAGGGAGGGTGATCCTTTTTACAGATAACACCAACTTTAGAGCGTTTTGGTATGGCACTAATAAACTCTTAATGAACGCTATTTTCTTTAGTAAAATGATGTAACGTAAAAAACAGTAAACTATGGCAATGACCCCAAGTAATATGTTGCCTCTTGGCACCACAGCCCCCTCTTTTACACTACCTAATACGGTAGATGGTAGTCGTATATGTTTAAAAGAGCATAAAGGAACAAAAGGGACAGTAGTTTTATTTATTTGCAATCATTGCCCTTTTGTAATACATGTAAACCCCAAAATTTCTGGCTTGGCTAAAGCCTACCAAAAAAAGGGTATTCAGTTTATTGCTATCTCTAGTAACGATATTGAAAACTATCCGCAGGATGCTCCAGAATTAATGCAAGAGGTGGCCAAAAAAGAAGGGTATACGTTTCCGTATCTTTATGATGCTTCTCAAGAAGTGGCTAAGGCGTATGATGCAGCGTGTACACCAGATTTTTATCTTTTTGACGCCCAGCTTCAATTAGTATACAGGGGGCAATTAGACGACTCGAGACCTGGAAATAATATTCCGCTAACAGGTAATGATTTACAAAATGCCATGGATGCCTTGCTTACAGGAAGCCCAGTGTCTGCAGACCAAAAACCCAGCATTGGTTGTAACATAAAATGGAAATAACTCGTGAAACTGACTACTAAAGAAGCTTTAAAAAAATTAGAGGAACAGAATGCTCCCTTTGTTTCCCTTTTTAAACATGGTACGCTTCGTGTAGAAATTTATAAGCCAGACAAGGTAGACCTTCAACAGCCACATAGCAGAGATGAAGTATATGTGGTTATAGCTGGAACGGGCACCTTTATTAATGGAAATACAGTTACTTCTTTTGCTCCCGGAGATTTTTTATTTGTACCTGCTGGCGTACCCCATAAATTTCAAGATTTTACCGAAGATTTTGCTACCTGGGTGCTCTTCTATGGTCCTGAAGGGGGAGAACAAGACTAAAGTTTAGACCTAAATTACCACCCTTCTCTTTTAAGCAAGTTTTGAATATGTGCAAAATGATGGCTTCCATGCCATGCATATCTTCCAATATTTTGTTGAAGAGAAGTACTTACATGACCCTCTGGATGGATAAAAACACGCTCTAAATCTACAGGAGTAAGTCCCTTTAACAGGTATACCAACTTAGCATGTACTGCTTTTAAATGATCTAAGGACATTTGGATAGGGGCGGTACGTGCATCGAACAGTGCAGACCACGCCTTTTCATCATAGACCTTTATTACGGGTTGTTCTTCTGTAAGCCCCCACTTAAATCTAATGTAGCTATTGTGATGGCTATCTGCCACATGGTGTACAAGTTGCCTAACAGTCCACCCGTCAGGGCGGTATGGCGTATCTAATTGTTCTACACTAAGCGGTTTTACCAGAGCTTCCATGCGAGAAGGCAATTTTTCTAGCACCTGTATCCAAGCATCAATTTGCGTAGTAGAAATGGTGGTTGGTGCCTGAAACTTACCAATAGGGTAACGTAGTGACTCTAAAGTATCCTTATCCATACCCTAAAGATAAAAACTTTAATACAGTTTTAACCCTTTTGGAAATCACTTTTCACCACAAGCCATTAATTTTGTATGAGTTAAAATATAACATACTTATGGCAACAATACGACTAGGGGATATCGCTCCAGATTTTACCGCAGACAGCTCGCAAGGAACTATTAATTTTTATACCTACTTAGGAGACAGCTGGGGGATTTTGTTTTCGCATCCGGCAGATTTTACACCAGTGTGTACTACAGAATTGGGAACTGCAGCTAAATTTAAAGACGAGTTTGAAAAACGAAACGTAAAAATGATTGCATTAAGCGTTGATGGCGCGGCTTCTCATAAGGAATGGATTAAAGATATTAATGAAACCCAGCATACAGCGGTAAACTTTCCTATTATAGCAGATGAAGACAAAAAAGTTTCTAATAGTTATGATATGATACAC